>NZ_JBETMF010000010.1:0-227948 GCF_040427045.1 Agrobacterium vacciniicorymbosi | reverse complement strand
CGTATGCTAAGGCTACGGCACGCGCCGTCCGGACAAGCAGTCGATCCCGTTTGAACCAACAGAACTGTTTCCATTTAACAAGGAAACGCTCTAGCGGTATATTTCATCATTCTCACATTTCTGGAACCAATCACGTATATTTGCATTTTCTCCCCATAGAAGAGGAGAAAACACCATGACTTTCGATCCAAATCTGCCACGCGACCCTAATCTTCGTCCGGATCGTCCGGAACTGCGTACCACACCAGAAGCCGCTCGCAAGTCGGCTGGCTGGGCACCTTGGGTAGCCGTCATCGCCGTCCTTCTCGTCGGCGGCTTCATCTGGATGCAGATGAGTGCACCTTCGACAACTGACCCAACCACAACATCGTCGACGACGCCTCCGGCTGTCACCGACCAGGCTCCGGCACCAGCGCCAATGACCCCGGCCGCTCCGCCAGCCAATAATACGACCCCTGCTTCGCCAAACACTGGCGGCACGCAGACACAGCCATAACAACTGAGGTTGTTATTTGAACGAAAAGCCGCTTGCCTCCGGGCAGGCGGTTTTTTTTGCGCTCGTCTATCGGGGCTGAAAATATCAAAAGCCTTGAAACAGAAAATCCGTTGCAGCCATGATCGCATGATCATCATCAGAAAAGCGACCGATGGTTTCGTGAATATCCCGCACGGATATGACGCCCAACATATGAGTGACCATTATCACAGTCTTTCCAGCCACTTCTAATTTGGGATTGAGGCGCAGGATCGGCTTGGGAAACTCTTCGAAAGACAGCAACGGTGCCACGACGCGTGTGTCGAGATTGTCAATGATCGTTGCCTGAAGATCAATGACCAGCGCGCCAGACTTCAGGCGATAGATATCGAAACGCGCCATCAGAACTTACGATATTGTGCCAGCGGCAAACCGTGCTTTTCGACATACTCATTAGATTGCCGAATGGCCTCGGCATTTTCCAGCCGCCACACGCGTTCACGTTCCGCTTTGATGGCCTGACTTATGCCTTCTTCGGCCGCGCGCGAAATATTGATCTTCAACTCACGCGCCTGCTCGACGAGCGCACTGTCCAAAGATAGATTGGCTGCTTTTCTGGCTGTAGACGGCATGAAAACCTCCGGCTTGATGCGCATAGTTTATACGCATCAAGCTTGAAGGCAAGATCAATCGTCTTTCATCTTCAGTGCTGCGATGAAGGCTTCCTGCGGGATGTCCACCTTGCCGAACTGGCGCATGCGCTTCTTGCCTTCCTTCTGCTTGTCCAGAAGTTTGCGCTTACGGGTGGCATCGCCACCGTAGCACTTGGCGGTCACGTCCTTGCGCATGGCCGAGATGGTTTCGCGCGCGATCACATTGCTGCCGATGGCGGCCTGGATCGGGATCTTGAACATGTGGCGCGGAATGAGGTCTTTCAGCTTTTCGCACATGTCACGGCCACGCTTTTCGGCAGCCATACGGTGCACCAGCATGGAGAGCGCATCCACCGGCTCGCCATTGACCATGATCGACATCTTCACGAGATTGCCTTCGCGGTAACCATCTAGATGGTAATCGAAGGAGGCATAGCCCTTGGAGATAGATTTCAGGCGGTCATAGAAATCGAAGACGACTTCGTTGAGCGGCAGTTCATAGGTGATCATGGCGCGCTTTCCGACATAGGTCAGCTCGGTCTGAACACCACGGCGATCCTGACAAAGCTTCAGAATACCGCCGAGATAATCATCAGGTGTCAGGATGGTCGCCTTGATCCACGGTTCGCGGATCTCGGAAATCTTGACGACATCGGGCATGTCAGCCGGATTGTGCAGCTCGCGCTCCGAACCATCCGTCATCGTCAGCTGATAGACCACCGATGGAGCCGTCGCGATGAGGTCTAGATCGAATTCGCGCTCGAGGCGTTCCTGAATGATTTCCAGATGCAAGAGGCCCAAGAAGCCGCAGCGGAAACCGAAGCCGAGAGCGGCGGACGATTCCATTTCGAAGGAGAAGGACGCATCGTTGAGGCGAAGCTTGCCCATGGCGGCGCGCAGATCTTCAAAGTCGGCGGCATCAACCGGGAACAGGCCGCAGAACACCACAGGCTGGGCAGGCTTGAAGCCCGGCAGAGCCTGCGCGGTTGGGCGCTTGTCTTCGGTGATGGTATCGCCGACGCGTGTATCGGCCACTTCCTTGATCGAACCGGTAATGAAACCGATTTCGCCCGGACCGAGGCTATCGACAGCCACCATCTTCGGCGTCAGAACGCCGACGCGCTCCACCTGATATTTCGCGTCCGTGCCCATCATGCGGATGGTCTGGCCCTTGGTCAGCACGCCATCGAGAACGCGCACGAGAACCATGACGCCGAGATAGGTGTCATACCAGCTATCGACCAGCAGAGCCTTCAACGGACCCTTTTCGCCAAGCTCGCTCTTTGGCGGCGGCAACTGGTGAACGATGGCTTCCAGAACATCGGGAATGCCGAGACCGGTCTTGGCCGAAATCAGCACGGCCTGAGATGCATCGATGCCGATGACTTCTTCGATCTGTTCCTTGATGCGCTCCGGCTCGGCAGCAGGCAAATCGATCTTGTTCAGAACCGTCACCAGTTCATGATTGTTGTCGATGGCCTGATAGACATTGGCCAGCGTCTGCGCTTCCACGCCCTGGGACGCATCCACCACCAGAAGCGAGCCTTCGCACGCCGAAAGCGAGCGCGAGACTTCGTAAGCAAAATCGACGTGGCCGGGTGTGTCGATGAGGTTCAGCACATAGATTTCGCCGTTATTCGCCTTGTAATGCAGGCGCACGGTCTGTGCCTTGATGGTGATTCCGCGTTCGCGCTCGATATCCATATTGTCGAGCACCTGCTCGGACATATCGCGCTCGGCAAGGCCGCCAGTAGACTGGATCAACCGGTCTGCCAGGGTCGATTTGCCATGGTCGATATGGGCAACGATGGAGAAGTTGCGGATATGGTCAAGCGGAGTGCGGGTCGAATTTGTGCTCATGCCCCGCGCTATAGCAGGGGCCTTTGCGCTGGAAAAGCGGGAATTTGGTTAAAAGCCTTTTAAGTTGGGCTTTTTCAGCAGGCAGACGAGCGTTAGCAGAAATGTGACAAGCGATATGGCGAGTTGAGATGCTGCATGGCACAGCTGCACGCCGGATTTCTCACCTAGCGATCCATAATTCCATCATCATGGATATTGACTCCATCATCTGAGATTTATATTCTCTCATAATGGAAAATGAAACCGACACCTTCGAACGCTCGATAGCGGATCGCATCAAATATCTGCGAACGCAGGGCAGCCTCACACTCGATCAGCTCGCCAGCGCCTCCGGCGTTAGCCGCGCCATGATCTCGCGGATCGAGCGCGGAGAAGCCAGCCCAACGGCAGCGCTACTGGCGCGGATTTGTGCAGCATTGGGCCTTTCGCTCTCCGGCTTTTTTGCGGAGGATGACGAGATCGTTTCCCCGCTGATGCGCAAACGGGATCAATCCACCTGGAAGGACCCGGAAAGCGGTTACGTACGCCGCGTCATCTCTCCCCCTCGAATGGACTCCGATATCGATATCGTCGAGGTCGATTTTCCGGCCCATGCAAGGGTCAGTTTTCCTCCACACACCGCAAGCCGCGGCATGACGCAATATGTCTGGCTGCTGGAGGGAACTCTCGAAATGACGACAGGTGCCGAGGTCTACCTGATGGAGCCTGGCGACTGCCTGTTCATGCCCGTGGGCGAAGGGCACATATTTCACAATCCGTCCGACCACCCTGCCCGCTATGCCGTGGTGCTGGACCAGCGAAAGCGCTGACATTTCAGGAGTTTTAAATGACGACTATCCGCATGCTGAACGGCGAGGAAACCCTGGCCGCACTCCCGGACCTTTGCGAAGTCCTGTCCGACTGCGTCAATGGCGGCGCCTCCGTCGGCTTCATGCTGCCCTTTGCGCCCGCAGATGCGACTGCCTTCTGGCAGAACGTGGCAAAGTCGGTGGAAAATGGCGACACGATCCATGTGGTGGCAGAGGTGGACGGCAAAATCGTCGGCACCGTGCAGGTGGGACTCTCCTCCAAACCCAACCAGCCTCACCGTGGTGACCTGATGAAACTTCTGGTGCATCGCTCCGCCCGCGGGCTTGGGCTGTCGCGCCTGCTCATGGAGCGGGTGGAAGCCGAAGCCGTCAGCCGTGGCCGTACACTTCTGGTGCTGGATACGGCCTCCGGCAGCAAGGTCGAAGCGATATACCCTCGCTACGGCTGGCAGCGCGTTGGCGTCATTCCCAATTACGCCATGCATCCCGATGGTCGTTACTGCGATACGACGTGGTTCTACAAAGACATCGGCTAGATTTTCGCCGCATCGACGCTTGCAAACATCTGCTTGGCCGCAGAACATGGCCTCATCGTTTCGAAACCGGACCATTGATGAGGGCCCAAATGACAGACACAGCGGCCAAGCCACGCATTTCCATTATCTATTGCACCCAATGCAACTGGCTCCTGCGCTCGGCATGGATGGCGCAGGAATTGCTGCATACATTCTCCGATAGTCTCGCAGAAGTCTCTCTCGTGCCCGCAACCGGCGGACGCTTCGAAATCCTGCTGGATGGAAACGTCCTATGGGAACGCAAGCGCGATGGCGGCTTCCCCGGACCAAAGGAACTCAAGCAACGGGTCCGCGATGTCATCGACCCCGACCGCGACCTCGGCCACCTCGACCGGTCCAAGAACGAAGGGCTGGATAGCTGATTCCTTTTCAGACGGCTTCATGAAGGCCTGTCGCGGGCCTCTCAATGTGTCGCCAACAGGCATCCACGACGGTTCCTCAAGTTTTTTCGCTGAAAAATCAATGATCGTCACAAAACTTCAAAATCTCTGTTGACACCAGACGGCTGCCCCCGTACATGGCTCCTCGTCGCCCAGATGGCGGAATTGGTAGACGCGCCAGCTTCAGGTGCTGGTACTCGAAAGGGTGTGGAGGTTCGAGTCCTCTTCTGGGCACCATTCCATTTTTGATCTTAGCCAGATCAATCACTTACCGAAAAATGACACTGAAAAAAATCGCCCTCGGGGCGAGGTGATGAGTGTTGTTTGTTTGGGAAACCGCCAGGCGAAAACTCATTTTTCAACGACCAAAAACGGCTTCGCGTCGTGGCTGACAAAAACACCCTAAAAAATACGATTATGGCTTACTGGCCGCCGGCGGCTGCGCCTTCGTTCGGCGAATGCTCTTCGCAGTTCGGCGTGCAGGACAGAACCGTGCGGGCGGTCTGGCGGAACACGCGCACCGTGTTGCCTTCATCGATAGAAACAAGCACGCGCTCGTCGACGATGGCATTGCCCTCGGCATCCAGCAGCACGAGATTGGTGGTACCGAAGCTGCGGCCTGTCAGAACGATGGTGGTGGCGTCTGCAACCGTGGCATCTGCGACCTTGGAATTGCCAATAATGACCTTGCTGACGGGACGATCAAGCTTCAGCACTCTGGCGTGATTCATGGAGACACGCAGCATATCGTCATCGGCAGACATCACCATTGCTGGCGTTGCGACAAGCACCGTCAGGGTAACAGCGATTCGAGCCATAAAAGCAGATGACATGGACAGGGGCAGCCTTGATTGACGCAACTTGATCAAAAACACCATGCGCGGGATTGGTGAATGAAGCGTTAAGTGCGAATCCCATAATGATATGCATCGATCACAAATTTCCGGTTGCGTCGGCTACGCCCGCCCAATGACCCATAATTGCACAAAGCATGCGTTACGTTTTGACGCACGGCGTCCAAAAAAACACGCTGAAACCCTTGGAAACAAGCGCATTCAGCCTTCTGTAAAATTTGAAAATCTGCTTTACGGTATTGTTTACTATGCTCAATTCGACATCGTATTTACCGTTTTTTAACGAGATTTTTTAAGCGGTTGGAAATCGACCTTCTGTAATTTAGGGACAACCGAACAACGGAAAACAGTTGTCGGCGTGCTGAACAACAAAACAGAGTTTAGGAGAACCCGCATGACACAGATTTTCGCTCGCTTCATGAAAGACGAGTCCGGCGCGACCGCCATTGAATACGGCCTGATCGCAGCGCTGATTTCCGTTGCTATTATCGCTGGTGCTGGCGTAGTTGGCACACAGATCGGCATTCTCTTTACCAACCTTGGTACACGCATGACGACAGCGGCGACCCGTTCTAACCAGTAAAATACAGTATGACCTAGTGGCGCCGCTTGCTGAGCGGCGTCGCTGTTGCTCTAAGCATGCGAATCATCAGGAGAAAAGATTTGCTAAATTTTGCGATCTTCTCGATTTTGCCTCTTTGCTTAGCTTTTGCTGCATTGACTGATCTCATCAGCATGACGATACCTAACAGAGTATCGGCAATTCTTCTTATTTCTTTCTTTGCAGTAAGCCCTTTCACGTCTCTGGGCTGGAATGATATCGCACTGAGTGCTGTCGCTGCAATTCTGGTTTTCTCAGTTTGTTTTTCATTGTTTGCTTTTAATATAATGGGTGGTGGTGACGCCAAACTCTTAACCGCTTGTTCCGTGTGGTTTGGCTTGAGTCTCCCCCTCGCAGTCTTTATTCTGACTGTAGCCGTATTTGGCGGTTTTCTGACTATCGGCATTATTATGCTGCGTTCACGGTCACAGGAAATCATGGCGAGTGGTTTGCCCATTCCCGACTCGTTAATTTTCGCTAAAAAAGTGCCATATGGGATCGCCATCGCAGCCGCTGGCTTGCTGACCTACCCCGAAGCGCCAATCGTACAGCTTGCAATGCAGCACATGCTGTAACGCCGATCCGGCGAAAACCACGCCGTTTATTTCTCATTAACCACAAGCCGACAGATTTTATTAACTATAATTACACCAATGGCGGGCCATGGTGAGGGCAGAGATTCTGACTCTTTCAAGGTCCCAGCATGAAGCCGTCGCGTGTCATCATTCTTTCTGTCGCTGTCCTCGCTGCCGGTCTTGCCGGTTTGCTGGCCATGCAGCTTGCGACCCCTCAGGTGGTTGAAAAAGCGGAAGCGATTATCCAGAAAGAGCCGACGGTCAATGTTCTGGTGTCCTCCGTCAATCTTCCCGTCGGCAGCCGGTTGAGCCCGGATTCCGTGCGCTGGGCACCTTGGCCACAGGGAAGCATCAACGACAGCCTCATTACAGAGACCAAAAGACCGGACGCCATTACTGAACTGACTGGCTCCATCGTGCGGCTGCCGCTGTTTGAAGGCGAGCCATTGCGCTCTGAAAAGCTGGTGGATTCCAGCACCAGCATCATGTCCTCGCTGCTGCCTGCGGGCAAACGCGCCGTCGCCACGGAAATCTCCGTCGCGACAGGTGCAGGTGGCTTCGTGCTGCCGAATGACCGTGTCGACGTCATCATGGTGCGCAAGGGCGACGCGGGCACATTCATCACGGAAAACGTTCTCAACAATGTTCGCGTTCTGGCCATCGACCAGCAGATCAAGGAAGGTGAAGGCGGCACGACTGCGGTCGTCGGCGCAACCGCGACCTTGGAACTGACGCCGGAGCAGGCGAAAATCATGACCGTCGCGCAACAGATGGCGGATCGTTTGACGCTATCCCTGCGCTCGATTGCCGATGCTCAGGACAGCGATACGAAAGCCGCCGACTATCTCTTGAGCGGTGGCTCGGGACAACCGGCAATTCAAGTGATCAAATCCGGCTCTATCGTCCGGGAAGGACAGGGAGGGTCGTCACAATGATCGCATCTCACGGATTTTTGCGCCTGAAACAGGCCATGCGCTCTTCCGTCACGGGCGGACTGGCGTTTTGTATCGCGTTTTCGGGCTTCCCCGGCATGAATGCGCCTTTCGGGCTTTCGACACATGAAGCACTTGCACAAAGCGCCAGCATCGTGCGCATCAGTGAGAGTGGCCAGGGCGTTCGCAAGCGCTTGAAGCTGGGCCTGAACAAGGCACTGGTCATCGATCTGCCGCAGGATGCGCATGATATTCTCGTGGCCGATCCCAGCATGGCTGATGCCGTGACCCGCAGTTCGCGGCGTATCTATCTGTTCGGCAAGGCCGTCGGTCAGACCAATATCTTCATTTTCGGAGATCAGGGTCAGGAAATCGTCAGCCTTGATCTCGAAGTCGAACGCGATATTTCCGGGCTTCAGGCCAATCTGCGGCGTTTCATTCCGGAATCGGATATTCGCGTCGAGATCGTATCGGACAATATCGTGCTTTCGGGAAGTGTGCGCACGCCGCAGGATTCCGCTCGCGCCGTCCAGCTCGCCTCCGCCTTCCTCAAAGGCGGTGAGGCGACCACGCGTAACATTACCGAGACAAGCCAGAGCAATGGCGATGGCGCCGTCGCCATCTTCGCTGAAGATCGCCAGCAATCCTCCATCGTCAATATGCTGACGATCGAGGGTGAAGATCAGGTGACGTTGAAGGTAACGGTTGCGGAAGTTAGCCGTCAGGTTCTGAAGCAGTTGGGCTTCAATGGTTCGATCAGCAGTTCCGGTACTAACCCCTCGGGTGGCATCGCGTTCTCGAATCCGTCGAACCTCGGCAACGCGATCGGCCTCGCGGGTACTGGCAATATAACCGGCACAATCGGCAAGCTGGCGCTCGGCAGCTATTTCAATGCAATGGAACAGGCGGGGGTCATGCGCACATTGGCAGAACCCAGCCTTACGGCGATTTCCGGTGAACAGGCCAAATTCTATGTCGGCGGAGAATTCCGTCTGGCTGCCGAACAGGAAGTGGCTTTCGACAGCACCACAGGTCAACCGACCGTCACGCGCTCAACGGATACGGTGAATTACGGTATCGAGCTGAACTTCCGACCCGTTGTCTTGTCGCCCGGACGCATAAGCCTGAAAATCGAGACCAACGTTTCCGAGCCGACCTATGAAGGCAGCGTCACGACTGGCAACGGCAGCAGCACAAGGGTTCCCGGCAGCACGTATCTGTCGATCCGCAAGCGCGAGGCCTCGACCAGCGTGGAACTTCCCTCCGGCGGTTCCATCGTCATCGCAGGTCTCGTCCAGGACAATGTGCGCCAGGCGATGTCCGGCATTCCCGGCGTTTCCAAGGTGCCGGTGCTCGGCACGCTGTTCCGTAGCAAGGACTTCATTCGTAACGAAACCGAACTCGTCATCATCGCCACGCCTTATCTGGTGCGACCGGTGTCGCGCAACGAGATCGCCCGGCCTGACGACAACTTCAACCCGGAAAACGATGCGGCCATGTATTTCATGAACCGGGTGAACAAGGTTTACGGCAACAGGCAGCAGGCTCACACACAGCCCTATCAGGGCTCGGTAGGGTTTATCTACAAATGACAAAGATATTTCAGATGAAGCCTTTCGCACACCGCCACACCATCCGCCGGGCTGGCCTCGTTCTAACCTTGCTGACGACGGCAGCGCTGGCGCAAGGCTGCGCGCGCGACCCGATGTCAACGGGTGCTATTCCAGACGACTACCGCACCCGTCACCCCATTACGCTTTCGGAAGCGCAGCACTCGCTGGATATTCCGGTCTCGTCCGGCGACAACCGCCTGACGGTGGGCATGGCCGACAATATCAAGGGCTTTGCGCAGAGCTATACGGCGACGTCCTCCGGTGTCGTGCAAATCCAGGTGCCGACGGGCTCTGCGAATTCGGCAGCCGCCTCGATCCTCAAGCGTCAGATCCGCTCGGTGCTGAACTCTTCGGGAATCCCCGCTGGCAAGATCGTCGAGACGCATTATGGCGCTGCTCCAACGGGCGACGCCGCTCCCATTCGACTGAGTTTCATTGCCATGACGGCCATGACCGGGCAGTGCGGACAATGGCCGGACGACCTCTCCAACAACACCTATTCCAACAAGAACTGGTACAATTTCGGCTGCGCCTCCCAGAACAATCTGGCGGCCCAGGTGGCCAACCCGATGGACCTTGTCGGCCCGCGCGGCATGAGCCCGATCGATGCAGAGCGCCGCTCTGTCGTCATCGGCAATTATCGTGCAGGCAAGACGACGGCAACAACGGAATGATGTCTGACAGAGAACGCATGCGGCAACGGGAAAAACAATGAGCTCGGTAGATTACGATATTCAGCGCGGACATCCCGAAGAGCCAAGCGCCGACGAGCCATTGCGCGCAGGCGACATGGATGGTTTGCGGCCTCTGCCCCGCATCTCCATCCATGCCTTTTGCGAAAGCGAGGCCATGCAGCGGCTGATGGAACGCCTTTCCAACGACAGGCGCATGACCAAGGTCAGCTTGCGTGTGACGAATGGCGAAATCGAAGCGGCTGCGACGATGTTTTCCTCCAGCCCGACGCCGAACCTCATCATTCTCGAAACGGCGCGTGAGCCCTCTAACCTGCTGAGCGATCTGGCGCCGCTGGCGGAAGTCTGCGACCCAACGACCCGCGTCATCATCGTTGGGCGTTACAATGACATTTCGCTCTATCGCGACCTCATCCGCAACGGCATTTCGGAATACCTGGTCGCGCCCATCAAGATGCCGGATCTGCTGGCCTCCATCTCGGCCATTTTCGTGGACCCCGAGGCTGAGCCGCTGGGCCGCAATATCGCTTTCATCGGCGCGAAGGGTGGTGTCGGTTCATCCACCATCGCCCACAACTGCGCCTTCGGTATATCGAGCCTGTTTTCGACCGAAACCATTCTCGCCGATCTGGATCTTCCGTTCGGCACGGCCAATATCGACTTCGACCAGGACCCTGCGCAGGGCATTGCCGAAGCGGTCTATGCGCCTGAACGGCTGGACGAGGTTTTCCTTGATCGCCTGCTGACCAAATGCTCCGAACATCTGTCCCTTCTCGCAGCCCCTTCACTTTTGGACAGGTCTTACGATTTTGAGCGGCTGACCTTTCAGCCCTTGCTGGAGCTTCTTCAGCGCAGCACGCCCATAGCCGTTCTGGACGTTCCGCACATCTGGTCGGAATGGACACAGACGGTGCTGGCGGAGGCCGACGAGGTGGTGATCACCGCGGTGCCTGATCTCGCCAATCTTCGCAACACCAAGAACCTCTTGGATGCGCTCAAAAAGCTGCGACCGAACGACAAGGTTCCGCATCTCGTGCTCAACCAGGTCGGCATGGTCAAACGCCCGGAAATCGCGCCTGCGGATTTCTTCGAGCCGCTGGAAATCGAACCGATCGCGATCATCCCCTTCGATGTGCAGCTGTTTGGCAATGCGGCCAATAGCGGGCGCATGATCAGCGAAATCGACGCAAAATCCCCGATTGCCGAAACTTTCTCGCAGATTTCCCATGTCGTGACGGGCCGATCTTCCGCGCGCAAGGCAAAGCGCGCAGGCATTGGCAAAATCATGGACCTCATAAAACGCAAATAATGCAGCGCTGCCTGTGCAGCGACATGCCGGAAGAAACATATGTTCGGAAAACGTGGCAACGAAGGCTTCTCCAGAGCCACACCCACAGGGCAGGCGGCCTCCGCCCCTGCCCCGTCTACGGTCGTCGCCACGCCACGGGCCGAGCCCGCCGAGACCATGGTGCTTGCGCCGCCTGCCCCACCGACCCACGCGGCCCCTGCGCAGGCGCGAAAGCGTGTGCGCACCGACGACTATTATCAGACAAAAGCGCAGGTCTTTTCCGCCCTGATCGACACCATCGATCTGTCGCAGCTGGCCAAGCTCGATACCGAGAGCGCGCGCGAAGAAATCCGCGATATCGTCAATGATATCATCACCATCAAGAACTTCGCGATGTCGATTTCCGAGCAGGAAGAACTGCTGGAAGACATCTGTAACGACGTTCTGGGCTATGGTCCGCTGGAGCCGCTTCTGGCCCGGGACGACATTGCCGATATCATGGTCAATGGCTCCGGCCAGACCTTCATCGAAGTCGGCGGCAAGACTATTGAATCCGATATCCGGTTTCGCGACAATGCCCAGCTTCTGTCGATCTGCCAGCGCATCGTCAGCCAGGTTGGCCGCCGTGTGGATGAATCGAGCCCGATCTGCGACGCCCGTCTGCCGGATGGTTCGCGCGTCAACGTCATTGCCCCGCCGCTTGCCATCGATGGTCCGGCGCTGACGATCCGTAAGTTCAAGAAGGACAAGCTGACGCTCGATCAGCTGGTGCGCTTCGGTGCCATCACACCGGAAGGTGCGGTTCTGCTGCAAATCATTGGGCGCGTTCGCTGCAATGTCGTCATTTCAGGCGGCACCGGTTCGGGCAAGACGACGCTTCTGAACTGCCTGACGAGCTATATCGACAAGACCGAACGCGTCATCACCTGCGAAGACACCGCCGAACTGCAGCTTCAACAGCCGCATGTGGTGCGTCTGGAAACCCGCCCGCCGAACATTGAAGGCGAAGGCGAAATCACCATGCGTGATCTCGTCAAGAACTGCCTGCGTATGCGCCCTGAACGAATCATCGTCGGCGAAGTGCGTGGACCTGAAGTCTTCGATCTGTTGCAGGCCATGAACACCGGTCACGACGGCTCCATGGGCACGATCCACGCCAACACCCCGCGTGAGTGTCTCAGCCGTATGGAATCGATGATCGCCATGGGAGGCTTCAGCCTTCCCGCCAAGACCGTGCGCGAGATCATTTCCGGCTCGGTCGATATCGTCATTCAGGCTGCCCGTCTTCGCGATGGCTCGCGCCGCATCACCCAGATCACCGAAGTGCTGGGCATGGAAGGGGATGTCATCATCACCCAGGATTTGATGCGCTACGAAATCGACGGCGAAGATGCGGGCGGCAAGTTGCTGGGCCGCCATGTTTCCACCGGCATCAGCAAGCCGCATTTCTGGGATCGCGCCCGTTATTTCAACGAGGAAAAGCGCCTTGCGGCGGCTCTCGATGAAATGGAAAGCAAGTCTCAATAAATTAAAGCGTGCCAGCGTCAGGGGACGAACGGCAGGCTCAAGGCCAAGGCGGACAGTAAATGAACATGACGGTGATGCTGCTTGTGATCCTCGTCGCCGTTTCGGCAGGCGCGATGGCCTATGTCTTTCTGTTCCCGCAAATCGAAGTCGAGAAGAAGACCGCAAACCGCGTGAACCGCGTCAAATCCGCGGAAACCGACCACACCAAGATCAAGGCAGCCCGCGACCGCGTTCAGGAAATGAGCAAGCGTCGAAAATCCGTTCAGGATACGCTGAAGGATTTGGAGAAGAAGCAGAACGAGAAGTCCAAAGACCGGAAGGACACAAGTCTGCGCGGCAGGCTCGCTCAGGCCGGTCTCTCGATCTCCATTCAGAAATTCTATTTCATGAGCGCGGGGCTTGGGCTCTCCGTCTTTCTCGTCGCCTTGCTCTACGCGGCGCCACTGCTGCTGGCGCTGGGCGGGGGCATTGTCGGCGCGCTCGGCCTGCCACGCTGGGTGTTGGGCTTTCTGGTCAAGCGGCGGCAGAACAAGTTTCTGGAAGAGTTTCCAAACGCGCTTGACGTCATGTACCGCTCCATCAAATCCGGTCTGCCGTTGAACGATTCCGTTCGGCTGATTGCGTCCGATGGGCAGGAGCCGGTCAAGACCGAGTTCCAGCGCGTCGTGGAAGCGCAGCAGGTGGGCATGAGCATTCCCGAAGGCATCAACCGCATGATGCTGACCATGCCACTGCCGGAAGTGAACTTCTTCGGCACCGTCATCACCATTCAGGCGCAGGCGGGCGGTAACCTTTCCGAAGCGCTCGCCAATCTTTCCAAGGTGCTGCGTGAGCGGCGCAAAATGAAGGCCAAGGTCGCTGCACTTTCCATGGAAGCCAAGGCGTCTGCCGTCATCATCGGCGCTCTGCCCTTCATCGTGGCGACGCTCGTTTACCTCACCTCACCAGACTACATCATGGTTCTGTTTACCGATCCGCGTGGGCATCTCATTCTGGGCGCATCGGCGATCTGGATGTCCATCGGCATCGTCATCATGCGCCAGATGATCAACTTCGATATTTGAGGCGGTAGCACTATGTCAGAACAACTTGCAGCTAGCCTCACCAACCCGCACCTCATCATCGCCATTCTGGTGTCTGTGGCCGTGTTTGCCACCTTCTATACGCTGGCCATCCCCTATTTCGAAAAGGGCGACCTCAACAAGCGCATGAAGGCCGTCTCCACCGAGCGCGACCAGATCAGAAGCCGCGAACGCGACCGTATGAGCGAGGCCGCAAAGGGTGGCAAGGCGTCGCTGCGCGCCAACAACAACAAGTCGGCACGGCGCATCGTGGAGCGCTTCAACCTGCGCGAAGCGCTGGTGGATGCTAATACGGTCAACAAGCTGCGCGCTGCCGGTTATCGATCCCAGAACGCGCTCAACACCTTTCTGGCAGCCCGTTTCATCCTGCCCTTCGTTTTTCTGATCCTCGCTTTCCTATGGGTCTTCGTCGCCGGAAACTTGATCACAAGGCCGTTTGGCCTGCGTCTCATGGCCGTGCTGGGTTTCGGCTATCTCGGCTTCTATGCACCCAATATTTTCATCTCCAACCAGATGTCCAAGCGCCAGAAATCCATCAAGCGCGCTTGGCCGGATGCGCTCGATCTGATGCTGATCTGCGTGGAGTCAGGCGTATCGATGGAAGCGGCCATGCGCCGCGTGGCCGAGGAAATGGCCGACCAGTCGCCAGAACTCGCCGAGGAAATGGTGCTGACGACGGCGGAGCTGTCCTTCCTTCAGGACCGGCGAACAGCGCTTGAGAACCTCGGCATTCGCACCCAGCTGGATGGCGTAAAAAGCGTGGTGCAGGCGCTGATCCAGGCGGAACGCTACGGCACACCCTTGGCGCAGGCGCTGCGCGTTCTGGCCCAGGAAGGCCGTGACGAGCGCATGAACGAAGCGGAAAAGAAGGCCTCCGCCCTGCCCCCAAAGCTCACCGTGCCGATGATCCTGTTCTTCCTGCCCGTCCTCGTTGCCGTCATTCTCGGCCCTGCGGGCATTCGGATTTCCGATACGTTCTGATGACGACGGACAAACGAAAAAAAAGCGACCTTCAAGGCCGCTTTTTTAGCTATAAATCTTACGATTATCAGTTGGTCGCCGTCTTCTTGTTTTTGTCGGACAGTTGCGACCAGGCGTTCTGCTGAGACAGCATGCCACGGAGATAGGTGAGATTGGCCTGTGCCTGCTGGGCGGAAAGTTCCTGCATGGCGATGCGCTCGGCTTCTTCGAACCGGCCCTGCAAACCAACGACGAGCGCCAGATTCTGTCTGATGCGGCTGTCTGCTCCCGGCTGGGAGGCGGCGGATCGCATGTAGGTTTCTGCGGTGCGCGGATCGCTCTGAAGCACGTAGGACATGCCGAGATTGGACAGAATGCTCGGGTCGTTGGGCTTCAGATCCAAGGCTTGGCGATACTTGGCCCGTGCTTCGTTGGAGCGGCCAAGCTGGTCCAGCACCGCACCTTCGGCAGAATAAAGACGCCAATCGGGGCGATCGGGCGTCTGTGCACGGCCGATGGTGCCGAGTGCCTGCTCCAGCTGTCCGGCAGCGGCCTGCGCCTTGCCATAGGAGGCGAGAACCTCACGGTCGGCTGGATAGGCAATGGCGACCTGCTGCATCACGGCGAGAGCCTGTGTGTTCTTGCCGGTCATCATCAGAAGATTGGCGTAGTTGAGCCCGGTGTTGCGATCCTTAGGGTTGCGCTCATAGGCTTTGCCCGTGGTGGCCTCTGCCTGTCGCAACTGCTCCATGTTCATCTGATCATAGGAATGGGAGACAGGGGCAATCGATCCCGTCGACATGCGATCCGGCTTGTTGGTGGAACATCCTGCAAGCGAAAGGGCAAGCACGGCCGCGCAGACACCGCGAAGCAGCGTTTTGTGGCGGGCTGAAATGTTAGAAACAGCAATCATGACATTGCCCCGGCTTTCGGTTTGGATCGAAATGGGCGGCATGGCATAATGAAATGCGACGCAACCCTCGCTCCAGCAATAATCTGTTAACCCTAACAGAGTGTTAATTTGCCGATTCCAGACCTTTACGAAAGCAGCCTAATGCCTCCCTATCAATTTATCGAACGCACCACGCCTTTCAGTTCCAAAGCAGGCAAGACGCTGCCGGTTTTTGCCGTGACGCCCGCCCATATCGAACAGGGTGCGATTGATCCGATTGCGCTGGATTGGGCACGCAAGGCAGGCTTCAAGGCAGATGCGGGTGCAATTCTTTTGATCCCGTCTGCAGAAGGTGCCCTCGGTGGCGCGCTTATGGGTCTCGGCACCAACCCATCCGAACTGCCTTTCATCAGCGGTAAACTGGCGAGAGAATTGCCGGAGGGCGACTGGCACATCGAAACGGCACCGCTGACGGTCAATCGCCTGATGCTGGGCTTTGGTCTCGGCGCCTATCACTTCGACAAATACCGCACAGTGAAGAGCAATGGCGCGAAGCTTCTGATCCCGCGCGATGCGGAAGATGCGGAAATCAAGCGCATTCTGGCCGGCGTCTATCTGGCCCGCGACCTCATCAACGTGCCCGCAAACGACATGGGGCCAGATCAGCTGGAAATCGCCTTCCGCAGCCTTGCCGCCCATTACAAGGCGCAGGTTTCCGTGGTTGCCGGCGATGACCTGCTGAAGGAAAACTTCCCGCTTGTTCATGCGGTCGGTCGCGCCAGCGAAAGCGCGCCGCGCCTTCTGGAAATGACATGGGGCAAGAAGGGCAATCCGCGCCTGACACTGGTCGGCAAGGGCGTGTGCTTCGATACCGGTGGCCTCGACATCAAGCCCTCCTCCTCCATGGCCCTGATGAAGAAGGACATGGGCGGCGCGGCCAATGTGCTGGGCCTGGCCCTGATGATCATGGATGCCCGCCTACCTGTCGACCTGCGCGTCATCGTGCCTGCGGTGGAAAACTCCATCTCTGCAAACGCTTTCCGCCCGGGCGATATCTACCAGAGCCGCAAGGGGCTGACGGTCCAGATCGACAATACCGATGCCGAAGGCCGCCTCATTCTGGCCGATGCGCTTGCTTATGCGGATGAAGATGCGCCTGATCTGATGATCGACATGGCGACATTGACGGGTGCAGCCCGCGTCGCACTCGGCCCTGACGTACCGCCCTTCTTCACCGATGACGAAGACCTGGCCCACAGCATTGCCGATGCCAGCATGGATGTGGATGATCCCTTGTGGCGCCTGCCGCTTTACATGGGCTACGACAAGGATATCCGCTCCCGCGCAGCCGACATTACCAATGCGCCAGCGGGCGGCATGGCCGGATCGATTACAGCGGCCCTCTTCCTCAAGCGTTTCGTAACAAGCACGAAGAAATGGGTGCATTTCGATATTTACGGCTGGTCTCTCAGCGACCGCTCACACTCGTCGGTCGGCGGCGAGGCACAGGCCATCCGCGCCCTGTTCCATTACATCTCGCGCAGCTTCGCCAAGAAGTAACAGGGCGGTCACTGCAAGCCTGACAGGTGCTTTCGAGATGCCCAGACAAGCCTCTGGGCATCTGCAAATCCTGTCATTTTCCATGTCCATCAAACATGCTTGCCACACACGGCATTTCGTCTTATTTTGCAGCCGTCGCGAAAAGCGGCTGCTTCCCTTGATCCGCTCAGTAGCGGAGTAAACAGGTGGACGAATTGTCGTCCAGGCGGTCAAGCACACGCCACTTTGGTCGTTCAAGACCACTGTCGGCCAGCGGTTCCAAACACAGCATATCAACCCAATCGCAAGCCATCAGGCCGAGCGCCTTCGCGTGCTTGCGTTGACTGGAACTCGTCATGAGCAAATCCCTTATTGTCATCTTCGCTGCCATCGTCCTCGATGCCGTTGGCATCGGTCTCATCTTTCCAATTCTTCCAACACTCTTGCAAAGCGTGACCCATGCCGAAAACGTGGCTGCCTATATCGGCGTGATGGCGGCACTTTATGCGGCCATGCAGTTCGTTTTCGCCCCTGTGCTCGGCTCGCTGAGCGACCGGCTGGGCCGTCGCCCGGTCCTCCTGATCTCGCTGGCGGGTGCCGCCATCAACTATCTTTTCCTCGCCTTTGCCCCAAGTCTGTGGATGCTGCTGCTCGGTCGCGCCATCGCTGGGTTGACCAGCGCCAATGTGTCTGTGGCGAGTGCCTACATCACCGATATCTCGCCTGAAGACACACGCGCCACCCGGTTCGGCCTTCTCAACGCCATGTTCGGCATTGGCTTCATCATCGGTCCCATACTGGGCGGCGCGCTTGGTGAGTACTGGGTGCGACTACCCTTCATCGCCGCCGCGGTGCTGAACGGGTTCAATCTGCTGCTGGCATTCTTCGTGCTGCCGGAATCGCGCAAACCAAGCCGTGAGGCGATCGACCTTGCCGCACTCAATCCGCTTCGTCCATTGCGCTGGGTGTTTTCGCTGAGACGCGTTCTGCCCATCGTCTTCGTGTTTTTTATCTTCAGCGCCGCCGGTGAAGCCTATGGCACATCATGGGCGCTGTGGGGTGCCGACACCTTCCAGTGGAACGGGCTTTCCATCGGCCTGTCGCTCGGCACGTTCGGGGTCTGCCAGGCGCTTTCGCAGGCGTTTCTTCCGGGTCCTGCGGTCAAACTGCTGGGTGAGCGCAATGCCATTCTGACCGGCATCACCTGCGCCTGCGTTTCGTTGATCGTCATGGCCTTTGCCACGCAGGGATGGGTCATCTTTGCGATCATGCCCATATTTGCACTTGCTGGCATCGGCGTGCCGGCATTGCAATCTCTCGCCACCCGTCAGGTGGACGCCAGCCAGCAGGGACAATTTCAGGGCGTACTGGCATCTATCGTCAGTCTGGCTTCCATCGTGGCACCGCTGTTCTTTTCCAGCTTCTATTTCGTGGTCAGGGAGCAATGGCCGGGTGCGATCTGGCTGTCGGTCGTCACCATTTACGCCATCAGCATACCGCTGGTGCTGAGCCTGAAATTCAGATCACAGCAGGCTGAGGCGGCGTCCGTGTGAAACGCACGTCGCATCTTTAAACGACGACGTCCTGTTCCTTGCGGTCTTCTTGACCGAAGAATTTCAGGTATCGTTGCACTTCTTGCGGCTCGCCGGTGGCCTTTTGCGGATTGTCGGAAAGCTTGACGGCCGGGCGGCCGTTGGCATCGATGACCTTGCACACCACAGAGATGGGCTTGAGGCTTTCGATGGTTTTGGGCGCGCAGCCTGCGAAGTCGTTCGTCAGGTTCGTGCCCCAGCCGAAGCTCATGCGCACGCGGCCTTCGAAGTGTTTGTAGGTGTCGATGATGGCATCCACATCCAGACCGTCGGAGAAAATCAGCAGCTTCTTCTTCGGGTCGCGGTTCATCTTCTGCCACCAGTCGATGATCTTTTCGCCACCTTCGATAGGCGGAGCGCTGTCGGGACGGAAGCCGGTCCAGTCCGCCACCCATTCGGGCGCGTTGCGCAGGAAAGCCGCAGTGCCGAAAGCGTCCGGCAGCACGATCAGCAGGTTGCCGCCGTAAAGCCGGTTCCAGTCCTTCATCACCTGATAGGGTGCTGCAGCCAGTTCCTCGTCGTTCTGGGCGAGTGCCGCAACCACCATCGGCAGCTCATGCGCATTGGTACCCACGGCTTCCAGATCGGAATCCATAGCCAGCAATACATTGCTGGTGCCGGTAAAGGCCGGGCCGATGCCTTCTTTCAGCGCTTCCACGCACCAGCGCTGCCAGAGGAAACTGTGGCGGCGGCGGGTGCCGAAATCGGAAATGCGCAGGCCCGGCAATTCGCGCAGGCGCTCCACCTTTTCCCACATCTTGGCCTTTGCGCGGGCATAGAGAACATCCAGCGTGAAGTAACCGAGCGATCGCATGGCGCTGCGCGAACGAAGCTCATTGATGATGGCAAGGGCTGGGATTTCCCATAGCGTGGTATCCATCCAGCGCCCGTGGAAATTCAGCTCATACTGCCCGTCACGCTTGAACAGCTCATATTCCGGCAGCTGATAGCTATCCAGCCACGACAGGAACTCAGGCTCGAAAATCTGCGAACGGCCATAGAAGGTATTACCCGCCAGCCAGATGCTTTCCTTTTTGGAAAGGCGCAGGCTGCGGGCGTGATCCAGTTGTTCGCGCAGCTCCATCTCGTCGATTTCATCGGCAAGCTTGACGGTCTTGGTGCGGTTGATCAGCGAGAAGGTCGCATTCACCTCTGGATACAGCTTCCAGATCATCTGCAACATCAGCAGCTTGTAGAAGTCCGTGTCGATAAGGCTGCGGACGATGGGGTCGAGCTTCCAGGTGTGGTTGTGAACACGGGTCGCTATGTCTGTCTTCGTCATTGCTGCTGCTATCCCCCGCACCGGACAAAACCGGTGTCGCCGCGCATTTCGAAAGGCGTTGAGCCTTCAGGAGCCTGATCTGCTCCGGAGACAAAGACTTATCTGATAAAACAGCGGCAAGTCCAGACCGGTTTCAGCAAAGACGGTTCTGGCTGGCGGTTAGAAATCCACCGCAGGCGGGTTGATGCCGGGATACCAGTCCTTCGAGGTCGGTACCCGCGTGCCGGTCGCCGTCACACCGGCAGACCCGGTGCAGCGATAGCCCTGCACGGCCAGCCCGCGACTGCCAAAAACGTCGCGGTAAGGACCATCCGGGTAGCTCGAAATCACCGGGGCCGAATGGCAGGTGTAACGTTCTTTTGGCTGCAACGTTTTGGGGTCTTTCACGCCCGGAAGATTGGCATAGGCATCGGGGGCAGGCATGTAACCGTTTTCATAAACGGTCTGTGCCTGACCGGTCGCAGCACAAGATAGACTGGCGAAAAAGAAAGCCGCGATGCTGATTGCTGGTCGTGCCATTGGGGTGGTCCTGCCGAATGTTCTATCCCTGTTATATAGAACGACAATCGCGCCAAAACAGCGGATCGATGCAAACGTTTTCGTGAAAACTCAAGGGCGGCGGTAGGCTGTCGGCATCTCGTAGAGCCAGCCGATGCGCTTGATTGCCTCATCGAGATTTTCCCGTGAGACGTTCATCGTGTGGCCATTGGCATGGAGAAGCGTTTCTTCGTCTTCCATGATACCAACATGGCCCTTCCAGAACACCAGATCGCCACGGCGCAATTCTTCGCGGGTGATCTCGGTGCCGAGGGAGCGGACCTGCATATCCGTATCCCGCAAAACCGACCTGCCCGCCATCGCCATGGAAAGCTGGACCAGACCGGAGCAATCGATGCCGAAACCAGACCGGCCGCCCCAGAGATAGGGCGTTTCCAGAAAGCGAAGGGCGATGGAAACATAGTCTTCCGCAGACTTCTGCTCCACGCTGAGGCAATGGGCGGCGATAACGCCCTCGCCGTTTTCGGTCATCAGATACCGTGTGCCGCGCGTCTCAGCTTCACCGACAAAACGCATCCGGCTGCCCATGGACAGCGCCGCAACCGGCGGCTTTCTCAGTTCGGCGGCAGGATAGAGAAAGGTGCGGGGTGCAATGATGCGGTGGGTGGGTGCTACGGTCTCACCGAATGCCGTCTCGGGCAGATATCCGGCATAGCCATCCGCATCCGCCTGCACCCAGGCCCAGCCACTGGCCTTTTCAAACACCCTGATCGTTTCGCCCAGTAGCAACTCCGTATCAATCCCGGCGGTCAAATCCGGCTTTGGACGCAGTCCGATGACCGGCACCGTGACCTGTGCCGCTGTTCCCTTGACGAAACGTTCGGCTTCGACCTTGCCCTTGAGTGTCTCATCGGCGAGATCGGCGCGAAAAATGTTGAGGCGGCGGTCGAGTGTGGTGTCCGTGGTTGTCATATTGCTTCGTCCTGCTCGCCTTCATTTCTTCATTCGATGACCGGCATACACCTTTTTGAGGCGGGAGGCTAAGCCCTGCGGGCGTGCTCGATGATCAGATCGCCGAATTTTTCCAGATAAAGCGCACCGGCCACCGTGCGTTTGATGATGACATTGCGGCGGTCACGCTCATCGCGCTCCCGGTCCACCAGCCCCAGCGTGCCCATGCTATCAAGCGCCCGTGTGATGACGGGTTTGGTGACACCCAGCACGGAGGCTAGTCCTCTAACGGTATGCGGTGGCGGCACAAGATAGATGTGGAGCAGAATTGCCATCTGCCGGGCCGTCAGATCCGGCGCATCTTCCTCGACCTGCGCCAGCACCACGCGGTGCCAGAGGTTCAGCGCCTGGCTTGGCGACAGTTCGACAGACACGTTCCCGGCTCCGTTCGTTTGCAATCCATAAAGGTCATCCGGGTGATTTTGGCGCAAATCAATGAACAAAACAAAACCGCCGCCCATGATGTCTGCACCTTGGTGCGCATCGATGTGGCGGCGGTTCTTGCGCTCGTTTTCGAGCTTTGCGTCCCCTCTGGACTTGAAGAGACACATGCATCAAGCGTGCCAGTTGCGAATTCCAGCGGAAAAGCCCGCAAACCCGCCTCAGGCAAACAAAAAGCTCCGACGGGGTTGCCGCCGGAGCTTATATTTTAAGCGATATTGTAGCATCGCACAATTCCGCGCCGTTCACTTAGAGATGAACAACCTGAAAAGCTTTAAATCTCAGCGCCCTGCGCGCCTTCGACTTCCCGTGCCTTCTCCTGCCTGTTGTAGCGAATGGAGGACCACAGCGAGATGCCGATGAGCGTCGCGCCGCCCAGACCGGTAATGACTTCCGGAATGTGGACAAGGCTCTGGACATACATGATGACCGAAAGGATGAGGATGGCATAGAACGCGCCATGCTCAAGATAGCGGTATTCCGCCAGCGTTCCCTTTTCGACCAGCATGATGGTCATCGAACGCACATACATGGCACCGATGCCAAGGCCGATGGCGATGATGAAGAGGTTGGATGTCAGCGCGAAGGCACCGATAACGCCATCGAAGGAGAAGCTGGCATCCAGCACTTCGAGGTAAAGGAACGCGCCGAAGCCGCCCTTTGCCGCACCTTCCAGCACCTGCTGGCTGCGGTCCAGAATACCGCCCAGAACTTCGACCAGAAGGAAGGTCAGAAGGCCCCAGATTGCCGAACTGAAGAAGAGAGTGGCTGCTTCAGGACCCAGCGCCGGATCAGCGCTATTGGCGATGATGCGCGAAAAGACCAGCATGACGATCAGCACGAAAGCGATCTCGATGCCCTTGATCGACGAATAGGTCGCGATCTTCTCTTCGAACCAGCGAACCCAGTGCACGTCCTTCTCATGATCGAAGAAGAAGCTGAGACCGACCATCATCAGGAAGGTACCACCAAAGGCCGCAATCGGCAGATGCGCGTCCTTCATGATCTGCGCATAACGCTCTGGTTCCGTCGCCGCCATGACCATGGCCGTCCATGGGCCGACATTGGCCGCGATGACGACGATGAGCAATGGGAAGACGATACGCATGCCGAAAACGGCGATGAGAATGCCCCAGGTCAAAAAGCGATGCTGCCATTCCGGCGTCATGTCTTTCAGCTTGTTGGCATTGACGATGGCATTATCGAAGGACAGCGAGATTTCCAGAACCGCGAGAACCGCGCAGATGAAGAAGATCGTCGCGGTGCCGCTGATGGTGCCCGTCATTTCCCAGCCGAGCCAGCCGCCCAGCAGCAGGCCGACGACGGTGACGATGAAGGCCCATTTGAAATAGGTGAGTGAGGATTTTGTTGTCGGTGTCATCACAGGGCTCCCGCGCGGGTTGGGCGAACGGGAAAACGTGGAGCAGGCATGGCGCAAAGTGCACGCATGGAATGCATGGTCAGATTTTTCATGGGTTTAAATCCGCCGGCGTCATAAGCAGGCGGTACCGACATCGCGAGAGCGCCGTAAAACTCTCGCCAGAGGGGCCCGGCACCAAAGTTCAATCTCCAAGCCCGATGTCAGGGGCTGGAATGCCTTTGTAGTCTCGCAACTTTGTGATTTCGTCAAGATCAAAGTTGTTTTTTCGGCGTAATCCCGGCGTTTCAGCGCCTTTCCCGTTCGATTTGCAAACAAAAGTTGCGAGGCGCAGTGTTGTCATATCATTTTCAAAAGAGATACTATTTGTTTCTTGCCCCTGCAATCCGCTTGCGATAGATACGGAAGCACAAGAGTTTCCGACGCATGGAGAAGCGCGATGACGATTTCCTTCGACCTGACCGGCAAGACAGCGATTGTCACGGGTGCCAATACCGGCCTTGGACAGGGCATCGCCACAGCGCTGGCGGGTGCGGGTGCAACGGTCGCGCTGGTCGGGCGGTCTTCCATGACAGAGACGGAGGAGGCAATTGCGGCCATTGGCGGCAAGAGCCACAGCATCAAGGCCGATCTCTCCTCAATTGCGCCCGTGGCAGAGGTCATCAGCGAGACAGTGCGCCTTGCTGGCAGCGCCGATATTCTCGTCAACAATGCAGGCATCATCAAGCGCGCCGATTCGCTGGATTTCACCGAAGCCGATTGGGATGCGGTGATGGATGTGAACCTGAAGACGGTCTTCTTTCTCAGCCAGGCCTTTGCCCGTCATCTCGTTGCGGAAAACAAGCCGGGCAAGATCATCAACATCGCCTCGCTTCTGTCGTTTCAGGGCGGCATCCGCATTCCGTCCTACACCGCATCCAAAAGTGGCCTTGCCGGTCTGACCCGGCTCCTGGCCTGCGAATGGGCTGCCAAGGGCATCAACGTCAACGCCATCGCGCCCGGCTATTTCGACACCAACAATACGGAAGCCCTACGCAACGACCCGGACCGCAACGCGGCGATCCTGGCGCGTATTCCCGCTGGCCATTGGGGCAAGCCGGAAGAGCTTGGCGGAGCAGCCGTGTTCCTTGCGTCCAGCGCTGCCGATTATATTCACGGCACAGTACTACCGGTCGATGGCGGCTGGCTGGCGCGTTGATCCGAACGCTTAGACGAGATCATCCAGCGGCGGATTGGCAGATTTCGCCTGCCTGCGCTTGAGCGTATTTTCCCGAAAGAAGATATAGAGGCCCGCCAACACGATGAGGCCAGCACCGATGACGATGCTGGACTGCGGCACATCGCCGAAGATCAGCCATCCGAATACCACGGCCCAGAGCAGCAGCGTATATTGCAACGGCGCCACCGTTGCGGCATCGGCCAGCTTCAGCGCGCGGTTGACCAGCACATGCGCCGTCATGGCGACAATGCCCAGCAACGCCAGCAGTGACAGGTCGAAGCTGGATTGCAGCGGCACCCAGCCCGAAGGGGTAACGGCAATGGCGACGATACCGGCAAGCGCTGCCCCGACGATCTGCCAGAAGGCCAGAACCGTATCGGGCGTGTTCCGCAGCTGACGCCCGGACAGCATCATGAAAGCAAAAGCCGCACTGCCGAGAATGGAAAACAGCGCCGCTGACGTCAGCGATGCCGAGCTGGGTTTCAGCGCGATCAATACGCCGACAAAACCAATGGCAATCGCGGTCCAGCGCCGCCAGCCGACCTTTTCACCCAGCAGAAACGGCGACAGCGCCGCGACATAGATGGGGGCCGCCAGCCAGTAGGTCATGACATCCGCCAAGGGCAGCGCCTTGACCGCGAAATAGAAACAGAAAAGCTCTGAGGTGGAGAAAAACACGCGGGCTGCCTGCAAGCCCGGACGCTCGACACGCACGACGTTGCTCAAGCCCGCGCTCCACAGAATGGGCGTCAGCACGATAATGGCCGCAACGCTGCGCACCAGAACCACTTGCCCAAGGCTGTAGGTCGACACCAGCCATTTGCCCATGGCGTCGTTCAACGCAAAGAGAAGCATGCCGAGCAGCATGACAGCCACCCCGAGACCCGTGGGTGAAAGCTGGCGAATGAAATTGGGCATTTTGTTTTTGAACTCCCTAGAAGCCCATGACTCCGCGAGGTCCTTTTCCGAGTCAAGCCCAAGGACGCCTTGATCTGTATATGCGCGATGCCTAACCCGCAAAGATTCCGTCAGAAATTTCTGAACCCATCAAAGATCGTATGCTGTCCAGTTTCAGCACTATAGAAACATCTGCCGTTCGCTGGACACGATATCCTGAAGAAACTGCGCCACGGTTCTGACGCGTGCCAGTTGGCGGGCGTTTTCGTGAAAGGCTGTCCAGTAGGATCGGCGAATGGAAACCTCAGGCAATAGCCGCACGAGCTCGGCATGGCTGCGAGCGATATAATCATGCAGAATGCCGATGCCTGCACCGGAGCGCACGGCCTCCGTCTGGCCGATGGCGCTGGATATTTCGAAACTCGCATCCCAGTCGCGCAGAATTTCGCCGGTGTAGTTCAGCGATGGCGAGAAGATCAGATCTTCGACATAACCGATCCGGCGATGAAGTTTCAGCGCCTCGACGGTCTCGGGCACGCCGCTTTCCTTCAGGTAGGATTTGGAGGCGTAGAGGCCGAGCGAATAATCGGTGAGTTTGGAGAAAACCAGCCTGCCCTGCTCCGGCCTTTCAATCGTAATGGCAATATCTGCTTCGCGCTGCGACAGCGAAAAAGAGCGTGGTACCGGAACGAGCTCGATCTTGAGTTCCGGGTGTAGCGACGTCAATGCGCCAAGGCGTGACGCCAGAAACGAAACGCCAAAACCGTCGGGGGCACCGATCCTAACGGTTCCGCTAATCGCGGCATCGCTGCGTCCGAGACTCGCCTGAACCGAAAGCATTTCGGCTTCCATATGCTCGGCAGATATCAGAAAGCGGCCACCATCTTCCGTCAACTCACAGCCGTTGGTACGGCGGGTGAAAAGCCGGGTCTTGAGCGCTTCTTCAAGGGAGGTCAGCCGTCGCGACAATGTGGCATGGTTCAAGCCGAGACGTTTTGATGCCGCAAGGATTTGGCCCGTGCGTGCAACAGCAAGGAAGATACGAACGTCATCCCAGTTCATGGCTTGCTACGCAAAATCACGGGTTCAACGTCGATCAGCGTGAGCGAAGTCACCATTGCCGCCGTGGCTGCCTTGTATTTGAGAAAATGCGGCGTCTGTAAATGGGACTCATATGCCGCGGAGTTGGCGTAAATCTCAAGGATACGAATTTTCTCCGGACAATCCTTTATCGCCACCGCATTCAACGAGATCACGCCCGCTTCCATAGTGACCGAAGCCTCGATCTCTTCGGCCAGCAAATGGCGGTAGGCATCCAGATGAACCGGATCGATTTCGATGTCTGCCATTCTGACGACAAGGTCTTGATCCATCGATTTTCTCACTGTTTGGCCGTCCAGTTTTGGACTTCAATTTACGCACAACCGCTTCTTATATCAGCTCATTGATTTGTATAAATTGAAGTGCGATGGTTCGCTATGAAAAAATCAGGAGGAACATTCATGAAGCAAATCGGTCATTTCATCGACGGCAAGCACGTTGCGGGCACTAGCGGTCGCACATCCAATGTCTACAATCCGGCAACCGGCGAAGTGCAGGCGACGCTTTCCCTGGCCAGCGATGCGGAAATTCTGGCCGCCGTCGAGAGCGCCAAGGCAGCGCAGCCGAAATGGGCCGCGACCAACCCGCAGCGCCGCGCCCGCGTTTTCTTCAAGTTCGTTGATTTGCTGAACCAGAATATGGATGAGCTGGCGGTTCTTCTCTCCAGCGAGCACGGCAAGACGGTGGAAGATTCCAAGGGCGATATCATTCGCGGTCTTGAAGTCTGTGAATTCGTCTGCGGCATTCCGCATCTGGCCAAGGGTGAGTTTACCGAAGGCGCTGGCCCGGCCATCGACATGTATTCCATTCGCCAGCCTGTCGGCATTGGCGCCGGTATCACGCCGTTCAACTTCCCCGGCATGATCCCCATGTGGATGTTTGCCCCGGCCATTGCCTGCGGCAATGCCTTCATCCTCAAGCCGTCCGAGCGCGATCCATCGCTACCGATCCGTCTGGCCGAACTGATGATCGAAGCCGGTCTGCCGGCGGGTATCCTCAACGTCATCAATGGTGACAAGAGCGCAGTTGACGGCATTCTGACCAACCCGGACATCGGTGCGATCTCGTTTGTCGGCTCTACACCCATCGCACGCTATGTTTACGCAACAGCCGCCGCAAACGGCAAGCGCGCGCAGTGCTTCGGCGGCGCCAAGAACCACATGATCATCATGCCGGATGCCGATCTCGACCAAGCCGTCAGCGCCTTGATGGGTGCGGGTTATGGGTCGGCTGGCGAACGCTGCATGGCCGTTTCGGTTGCCGTTCCCGTGGGTGAAGAGACGGCAAACCGCCTGATCGAAAAGCTCATTCCGCAGATCGAAGCGCTGAAGATCGGCCCCTACACTGATGACAAGGCCGATATGGGCCCGCTGGTCACCAAGGAAGCCCAGACCCGCGTTACGGGACTGATCGACAGCGGTGTGGAACAGGGCGCGAAGCTTCTGGTCGATGGCCGCAATTTCAAGCTTCAGGGTTATGAAGACGGTTATTTCGTCGGCGGCTGCCTGTTCGACCATGTCACGACCGATATGGACATCTACAAACAGGAAATCTTCGGACCGGTTCTGTCCGTCGTGCGCGCCAAGAACTATGAGGATGCGCTAGAACTGCCGATGAAACATGAATATGGTAATGGCGTTGCGATCTTCACCCGCGATGGCGATGCCGCCCGTGATTTCGCCAGCCGCATCAATATCGGCATGATCGGCATCAACGTTCCGATCCCGGTTCCGCTGGCCTACCACTCCTTCGGCGGCTGGAAGGCTTCGAGCTTCGGTGATCTCAACCAGCATGGCACGGATTCGATCAAGTTCTGGACGAAGACCAAGACGGTCACGGCTCGCTGGCCATCCGGCATCAAGAGCGGTGCGGAATTCGTCATGCCGACGATGAAGTAAGAGAGATTATCTCAATGATCATGCGCCCTCATCGCTGAGGGCGCATTTTTTATGCGTGTTACTTGGTGCCGTACATGCGGTCGCCCGCGTCGCCCAGACCGGGCATGATGTAGCCCTGTTCGTTCAGGTGGCTGTCGATAGAGGCGGTGAAGATCGGCACATCAGGATGCGCTTCGCGGAAATTCTTGATGCCCTCGGGTGCGGCCAGCAGGCAGAGGAAGCGCATGTTCTTTGCGCCCCGTTCCTTCAACTTGTCGACGGCAGCGATGGAGGAGTTGCCGGTGGCCAGCATCGGATCGACCACGATGATCAGGCGCGCATCGAGATTGTCGGGTGCCTTGAAGAAATATTCGACGGCCTCAAGCGTGTCGTGATCGCGGTAGACGCCGATATGCGAGACGCGGGCGGAGGGCACAAGTTCTAGCATGCCTTCCAGCAGGCCGTTGCCAGCACGCAGGATGGAGGCGAACACCAGCTTCTTGCCTTCCAGAACCGGCGCGTCGATGGTCTGCATCGGCGTTTCGATGGTTTCCATCGTCATTTCCAGATCGCGCGTGACCTCGTAACACAGCAGCGTCGAGATTTCACGCAGCAGACGGCGGAAACCGGCGGTCGAGGTTTCCTTCTTGCGCATGATGGTGAGTTTGTGCTGCACGAGGGGATGAGCGATAACGGTGACGCCGTCCATGAAGCTGGCCTTTTCTTTTATCTATGATGTCTCTGTATTTCACCGAATGAGCGGCTTTCGCAAGACCGGAAGCACATTTTGCACCTCCGTCTCCTTCGGTTTTATGCCACTTCAGAATGCGCATCCAGCTTGGCAAGCAGCTTTGCCCGTGTGTCCTCATCCACAAACGCGGCCTCCAGCGAAACACGGGTCATGGCATTGATCTCCGCATCGCTAAACCCGAAGGCATGATGGGCGATCTCGTATTCCTGCGCCAGTGAGGTGTGGAAGAAGGGTGGATCATCCGAGCTGATGCAGACGCGCACGCCCGCGTCACGAAGACGTTTCAGGGGGTGGCTTTCGAAATCCGGGTAGACGTTGAGCGCAATGTTGGAGCCGGGGCAGACTTCCAGCACCGTGCCGAGTTCCACCAGCCGCGCGACCAATGCATCGTCTTCGATGGATCGCACGCCGTGACCGATCCGCTGTGGCTTGACGAGATCGAGCGCGTCCGCAACGCTGAACGCGCCACAGACTTCGCCCGCATGAATGGTCAGTCCCAGCCCGGCGTCGCGGGCAATATCGAAAGCGCGGGCATAATCGGCCACGCGGCCCATGCGCTCTTCACCTGCCATGTTGAAGCCCGTGATCAGCGGGTGTTTGACGCGTGCTGCATATTCCGCAGCGGCAATCACGCTTTCGGGGCCGAAATGACGCTCGCCGGTAACGATGATGCGCGCTTCGATGCCGGTCTTCTCCTTGGCCGCCGCAATGCCTGCAGCAATGCCAGAGAGATAGGTATCTGCGCCCAAGCCGATACGGTCACCGTGATCGGGCGAAATGATGAGTTCGCTGTAGATGGTGCTTTCGCCAGCCAGTTCGGTCAGATATGTCTCGGCCAGAAGCGCGTAATCTTCCTCGGTCTTGAAGACCTGCGCCACAGCATCATAACAACGAATGAACTCGGCAAAATCCGTCCAGATGTAAGCGCCATCACGCAGGAAGCTGCTGCTGTCTATGCCGTATTTCAGGGCCTGCTGTGCCACCAATGCAGGCGGGGCGGCACCTTCCAGATGGCAGTGGATTTCTGCTTTCAACAAATGCGACGTCAAATGAAACTCCTGCCGTGGCTGCCGATTGGTATGCTGAGATGGGAAGCGATGCTCTCGCCGATATCGGCATAGGATGAGCGAATGCCGATATTGCGTTCACGAATACCGGGGCCGAAGGCCATGATCGGCACGCGCTCGCGGGTGTGGTCCGTGCCGCGCCATGTCGGGTCGCAACCATGGTCGGCGGTCAGAATGGCGATATCGCCCGGCTGCATCTTGCGGTGAATTTCCGGCAGGCGGGCATCAAAGGCTTCGAGTGCTGCGGCATAACCGGCCACATCACGGCGATGGCCGTAAATCATGTCGAAATCGACAAAATTGGTGAAGACGAGATCGCCGTTTTCTGCCTCTTCCATCGCCTGCAATGTCGCGTCCATCAGCGCGTCATTGCCATTGGCCTTGATGACACGGGAAATGCCCTGATGCGCATAGATATCGCCGATCTTGCCGATGGCCAGCACCTTACGGTCCATCTCCACCAGACGATCAAGCAAAGTCGGCTCTGGCGGCAAAACGGAAAAATCGCGACGATTGCCGGTTCTCTCGAATGTGGCGACGGTTTCGCCGATGAAGGGCCGTGCGATGACACGACCGATGTTGAGCGGATCGACCAGCTTGCGCACCGTCTGGCAAAAGGCGATCAGCCGCTCCAGTCCGAAATGCGTCTCATGCGCCGCGATCTGGAACACCGAATCCGAGGACGTATAGCAGATGGGTTTGCCGGTGCGGATGTGCTCCGCACCGAAGCGGGCAATTATCTCGGTGCCGGATGCGTGGCAATTGCCGAGAATGCCGGGCACCTCGCCCTGCTCGCAAATGGCTTCGACCAGTTCAGGAGAGAAAGCATCGCCCTCGGTCGGGAAATAGCCCCAATCGAACCGGACCGGCGTGCCAGCAATTTCCCAATGGCCTGAAGGTGTGTCCTTGCCCTTCGACACCTCATTGGCGCAGCCGTGGATGCCATAGATGCGTTCCGGTGGCTCCATGCCCGCTGGCGCCACGCCGCTGGAAAGCTTGGCGATGTTCAAAAGGCCAAGCGCCGACATGTTCGGCAGTTTCAGCGGGCCGGAGCGTAGCCCCAAGCGATCCGCAGCACCGGCAGCGCAGAATTCGGCAATATGGCCAAGCGTGTTGGAGCCGAGATCGCCATATTGCTCGGCATCCGGCGCGCCACCGACACCGAAGGAATCCAGAACGAGAAGAAAGGCCCGTGCCATGCGTCACCCAAAAAGCGCGGCGCAGAGGCCGCGATAACAAACGAGTGATATAATCACCGTGAGAGAAAAGGTGAAACGCTTTCTTTAAGCACTCTCTTGAACGCCTGTGGGGTCGTCCTTGCTGGCTGCCTTCGGCGCATTGAGGTTGCGCGTGACATACCAGCCCGCAGCCACCACCATGCCCGCCAGAATGTACCATGTAACGGCATAGGACAGGTGATTGTTGGGGAAGGTCAGCATGGTCTTGCCGCCGATGGGGAGGCCGCCCGGATTGGGCGTTGCGTCTGCATCCACGTAGAAGGGCGCGGCATTCGCGATCTGCTTGGTTTCGGCGATCTGGGCAATATTGCGCGAATACCAGCGATTATTTTGCGGATCGTTGGTGCGCAGGAAAAGCCCGCCGGTCTCCGGTGCACGCATCAGGCCCACGACATCGATACGCCCTTCGACCTCACCTTGCGGACGTGTGGAAGGCTCGCGCTTGTCGGTGGGGACGAAGCCGCGATTGACGACGACGGAGGAGCCGTCATCCCGTTGCAGCGGCGTCAGCACCCAGTAGCCTGGTCCGAGATCGGAGACGGTGTAAACCTGAACCTCATCCTGATGGCGAAAGGTGCCGGACAGGTGGACGCGGCGATATTCGTATTGCGATGGCTCGGTCAGCTTGGGCCAATCGCTGGCGACTGGCGCTTCCACGGGAGCGGCGTGGGCGCGCTCTTCGACATTGGCAATCAGTTCGCGCTTCCATGCCAGACGGTTCACCTGCCATGTGCCGAGCGCCAGCAGACAGCCGGTCAGGACAATGGTCATGAAAATGACGACGATGGCCGCAGGGCGGATGCCCTTGCGTGGCTTGGTTTCATTTTGAATGGTCATCAGAGCTTTCCCGCTCAACAGAAAACCCCATGAATCCGCTCTCCGATTCATGGGGTTTTGTGTCTCTCGGAGAGGAGCGGCCCGCTTATTGCGCGGGCAGCTATATCGTTGCAACGACGCCGGTTACGGCATGTTGCGCATCTGCTCCATGGTCATGGTCGGCATCATGTTCTTGTTCATGTTGTACATGACCCAGAGCGAACCGACGAGCGTGATCATGACCACGACCAGCGTGAACAGCAGCGACATGAAGGTCCAGCCGCCCTGCGACTTGGTGTTCATGTGCAGGAAGTAGATCATGTGCACGAAAACCTGGATCACACCGAAGATCATGATGACGATGACGGTGGTGGTGCGGTTGTCGATGACATCGCCCATGACCAGCCAGAACGGAATAGCCGTCAGGATGACCGAGAGGATGAAGCCGATCATGTAGCTCTTGAAGGAGCCGTGATCTTCGCCGCTATCGTGGTGGTGATCGTGACCATGGTCATGTGCATGAGCGTGATCGTGGCTATGGTCGTGTGTGTTTGCACTCATCACAGAACTCCAACCAGATAGACAAAGGAAAAGACGCCGATCCAGATCACGTCGAGGAAGTGCCAGAACATGGAGAGGCACGTCAGGCGGCGCATGTTTTCAGCATGCAGGCCGAACTTCTTGACCTGCACCATGAGCGTCACCAGCCAGATCACGCCGAAGGTGACGTGCAGACCGTGGGTGCCGACCAGCGCAAAGAAGGCCGAGAGGAAGGCCGAACGCTGCGGTGTCGCGCCTTCTTCGATCAGGTGATGGAATTCGTATAGTTCCAGCCCGAGGAAGGCGAGGCCGAACAGGCCGGTGATGGCGAGCCAGACCAGCGTCGTGTTCACGTTCTTCTTGGCAGCCTCCAGCATGGCAAAGCCATAGGTGATGGAGGAGAACAGCAGGAAGGCGGTGTTGATCGCCACCAGCTTCAGATCGAACAGATCCGCGCCGGAAGGACCGGCCGCATAGCTGCGGCCGACGACGGCATAGGTTGCAAAGAGCGTTGCGAAGATAAGGCAGTCGCTCATCAGATACAGCCAGAAACCGATGGATGTACCGTTTTCCGGGTGGTGGTCTTCCTTCAGGTAGAAGACCGGCTTTTCTGCGCCGTTGGCGCTCTGGGCAGGTGCTTGAGACATTCTTTTACGCCTGATTTGCCAGCAGCTTCGTACGTTCTGCTTCGACTTCCGTCACATCCGAAACCGGGATGTAATAGTCGCGATTGTAGTTGAAGGTGTGGGCGATGGAGACCGCGATGATCGCAACCATCGAGACGATTGCCAGCCACCAGATGTGCCACACCAGTGCAAAGCCAAGGACGACGCTGATCGCACTGATGATGACGCCCGTGCCGGTATTCTTCGGCATGTGGATGGGGATGAAACCATCGACCGGACGTTCTGCATTGTGCTTCTTCATATGCGCCCAGGCATCGATTTCATGCACGACCGGCGTGAAAGCGAAGTTGTAGGCAGGCGGCGGAGAAGAGGTGGACCATTCCAGTGTACGACCGCCATAGGGATCGCCGGTGACATCGCGCAGCTCTTCGCGTCGCAGGAAGCTGACGACGAGCTGGATGATGAAGGAGGCAATGCCGAGTGCGATGAGGAATGCACCGAAGGCCGCAACGATGAACCAGATTTGAAGCGAGGTGTCTTCGAACTGGCTGAGACGGCGGGTCACACCCATCAGGCCGAGAATATAGAGCGGCATGAAGGCGAAATAGAAGCCGATGAACCAGAACCAGAAGGACAGCTTGCCCCAGAACGGATCGAGACGATAGCCGAAGGCTTTCGGGAACCAGTAGGCGATACCGGCCAGAACACCGAAGACCACGCCACCGATGATCGTGTTGTGGAAGTGGGCGATCAGGAACAGCGAGTTGTGCAGCACGAAGTCAGCCGGAGGAACGGCGAGCAGAACGCCCGTCATACCGCCGATGACGAAGGTGATCATGAAGCCGATGGCCCACAGCATGGGGACGTCGAACTTGATGCGGCCCTTATACATGGTGAAGAGCCAGTTGAAGATCTTCGCACCCGTCGGGATCGAGATGATCATGGTCGTGATGCCGAAGAAGGCATTGACGCTGGCACCAGAGCCCATGGTGAAGAAGTGGTGCAGCCACACGACGTAAGCGAGAATGGTGATGACCACCGTCGCATAGACCATCGAAGCGTAACCGAAGAGGCGCTTGTTGGAGAAGGTCGATACGATTTCGGAGAAGATACCGAAAGCAGGCAGCACGAGAATGTAAACTTCAGGGTGACCCCAGATCCAGATGAGGTTGACATACATCATCGGGTTGCCGCCGAGATCGTTGGTGAAGAAGTTGGTACCAACGTAACGGTCAAGCGTAAGAAGCGCGAGTGTGCCGGTCAGGATCGGGAACGAGGCCACGATCAGGATGTTGGAACACAGCGACGTCCAGACGAAGATCGGCAGGCGCATCATGGTCATGCCAGGTGCGCGCATCTTGATGATGGTGACGATCAGGTTGATACCCGACAGCGTCGTTCCCACACCGGCGATCTGCAGACCCCAGATATAATAATCGACACCGACACTCGGACTTCCCTGAATGCCTGACAGCGGCGGATAGGCCAGCCAGCCGGTCTGGGCATATTCACCGATGAACAGCGAAATCATGGTGATAACGGCGCCAGCGGTGGTCATCCAGAAGGAGAAGTTGTTGAGGAACGGGAAGGACACGTCACGCGCGCCGATCTGCAGCGGAATGATGTAGTTCATCAGACCGGTGATCATCGGCATTGCCATGAAGAAGATCATGATCACGCCGTGGGCGGTGAAAATCTGGTCGTAATGGTGCGGGTTGAGATACCCTTCAGAACCGCCCGAGGAAATAGCCTGCTGGAGGCGCATCATGATGGCGTCGGCAAAGCCGCGCAGCAGCATGACGAGGGCCAGAATGATATACATGATACCGATCTTCTTGTGATCGATAGATGTAAACCATTCCTTCCAGAGATAACCCCAGAGCCTGAAGTAGGTGAGCGCGCCAAGCACGGCTGCGCCACCAAGGGCCACAACCGCGAAGGTCACGATCAGAATTGGCTCATGAATGGGGATGGATTCCCACGTCAGCTTCCCGAAAAGGAACGACGTTTGATCGGTATTGACGACCATTTTAGCCTCTTGCGATTTTTGGAGCGCCGTTCGTCCATTTGGACGAACAGAAACACCCCACGTAATTGAATCTACGTACCTGACGGACCGGCACGCTCAGAGCGGCGCGAACCTCGCGCGGCCCACATGCAATTCATTTCTTCAGCCAGCACTCTTGCCAGCGGACGACACGGCAGCCTTCGTATCTGGCAGAGCTGCCGGCTCGAATGTCTGGCCTTCGATGACCGCTGGCACAGACTGCGGGCCGGACGCTACGCCGTAAGGCGAAAGCGGCGTGCAGACCACGGAGTTCAGAGCCTTGGCGATATCGATGCCTTCCTTGCCGCCGCCGCCATTGGCGTCGATATGCATCATGTCACGCATGCAAAGCTTGTTGGGCTCGACGCAACGGTTGAGGATCGCGTCGTAAAGCTCCGGATCGACATTGGCGAAATACTGCACAGGCTCGCGTTCGCTCGGCTTTGCGAATTCGAGATATTCCATGCGGCCGAAGCCCTTGCCGCCATCCTTGGCCTTGGCAACCCACTGGTCGAAGCCTTGCTGGCTCATGCCATGGAACTTGAAGCGCATATGCGAGAAGCCAGGGCCGGAGAAGTTGGCCGAGAAGCCGTCATAGACGCCTTCCTTGTTGATGACCGCGTGCAGCTTGGTCTGCATGCCGCCCATGGCGTAGATCTGGCCGGCCAGCGCAGGCACGAAGAACGAGTTCATGGCCGTGGTGCCGGTGATCTTGAAGTTGATCGGCACATCGACCGGTGCTGCAAATTCATTGACGCTGCCAATGCCCAGTTCCGGGTAGAAGAACAGCCACTTCCAGTCCATGGCCACCACTTCAACGGTGATCGGCTTCATGTCGGCAGTGACCTGACGCTCTTCGTCGATGCGCTCGATTGGACGGTATGGGTCCAGACGGTGCGTCGAAATCCATGTCACGGTGCCGAGCATCAGGATGATGGCAACAGGCGCGGACCAGATGACCATTTCGAGGCGCGTGGAATGGTGCCATTCAGGATCGTAATCCTCCGCCTTGGCGGATTCTCTGTACTTCCACGCAAAGAACAGCGTGAGAGCCAGAACCGGAACGATGATGAGGAGCATCAAGACCGTGGAGGTGATGATGAGATCGCGCTGCTGGACGGCGATGTCACCCGAAGGATTCATCACGACGAGGTCACAGCCGCTCAAAAGCAGCAGCGACGAAATGGCCAGGAGGGCGGAGGGTATTTTCATAAGCGTGCGCACGTTTTGGGACTCGTACTGTTTTGGGTATTGTGGCGTATACTTATCAAACGTCATAAATGACATGAGGTAGTTTGTCGCGGTGCAACATAACTTTCAGACCGCAATCATTGCGGCGCATGAAAAGACATCTGAATGTAGAAAGTGACGCATTATCTCATAGGATGCCGCATGGGCAACCCCTTACAAGCAATCTTCATTTGACGGCCTTGAACCCCTGTGTGACAATCCGCCGCATGTGATGTGAACGGATGAGGAGCCGTGAGCGTTACACACATGGCTTGCCCATATGCAGGAGGGAATTTTATGAGCTACACGGACACGGCCTCTTATAAAGACCATAACGGAACGAACGGCCAGCCGACGACGCCTGTCGCTGTCGATCCCGATCGCATTACGATCGCGGTCATCCTGGCCAGAATGACGGAATTTTTCGACTTCTTCGTTTATGCCATCGCATCGGCGCTGGTCTTCCCTCACGTCTTCTTCTCGTTTGTCGATCCTCTTACGGCAACGCTCTATTCCTTCGCAGTTTTCTCGCTCGCCTTCATCGCCCGTCCGATTGGCTCTCTCCTGTTTTTGCAGATCGACCGCAAGTTCGGACGCGCCGTCAAATTGACCGCAGCGCTGTTCACGCTCTGTGGATCGACCATGGCGATCAGCTTCCTGCCGTCCTATGACGACGCAGGCATGCTCGCGCCGATCCTGCTTGCCGTCTTCCGCATTGGGCAGGGCGTCGGCCTTGGCGGTGCATGGGATGGTCTCGTTTCGCTTCTGGCCATGAATGCGCCGGAGAGACAGCGCGGCTGGTACGCGATGATGCCGCAGCTGGGCGCCGCCATGGGCTTTGGTCTGGCCAGCGCCTTCTTCATCATCTTCACCACACAGCTGTCCAACCCGGAATTCCTGGCATGGGGCTGGCGCTTCCCATTCTTCGTCGCGCTCGCACTCAACGTTCTGGCGCTCTTTGCCCGTCTGCGCATGATCGTGACACCCGAATTCCAGACCATGCTGCAACAGCATGAGCTGGAACCCAAGCCGATGTTCCAGATGCTGCGCAACCAGTCCCGCGTCGTTGTGACCGGTGCTTTCGTGCCGCTGGCGAGCTTTGCGCTCTTCCACCTCGTCACCGTGTTTCCGCTCAGCTGGGTTTCGCTCAACACCAATCAGAGAGTGTCCGACTTCCTGTTCGTGCAGTTCGTCAGCGCCATCATCGCTGGCGGCATGATCGTCGTTTCGGGTGTGCTGTCGGACAAGATCGGTCGTCGCAAGCTGATCGGCATTGCCGCCGCCCTCATCGCGATCTTCAGCTTCATTGCCCCGATTCTTCTGGCATCGGGCGATATCGGTCGATACCTCTTCGTCCTGATCGGCTTTGCGCTGCTCGGCCTTTCCTTCGGCCAGTCCGGTGGTGCGCTCGCGTCCCGCTTCAGCCGTGAATATCGCTATACCGGTGCGTCTTTGACGTCGGATATCTCGTGGCTGATCGGTGCGGGTTTTGCGCCGCTGGTCGCGCTCGGCTTCTCGTCGAAATTCGGCCTGTTTGCGGTGGGGATTTATCTTCTCTCCGGCGCACTCTGCACCATCGTCGCGCTGTATTTCAGCCGGACGCTGGATATGCCGTCCGAATAAGACACGTCGAAACCAAAAACGCCGCGGGATCAGATCGATCCCGCGGCGTTTTCATGTCTCGATGTCCGTAGCGGCTCAGCAATCGCCGCAGGTGATTGGGTCGGCTTCACGCTTGGCGAAGTAATAGTCGCGACCGATGGTGATCGGCCTGATCGATGTTGATACCGATGACATGAACATCAAAAGCGTGTGCGGTATCGTCAGCTCCGCATGCACCAGAAACGCGTTGGGCTGGCGCAGATTATCGGGAATGTTGACGATGGAATTGACCGCATAAGGCCGCTTGTCATCCTGATCCCAGGACCAGCTGATCTTCGCGATCTTGTTAGCATCCACCTGAATGCCGCTGATCTTCAATGTCAGGCCGGTGGTGGCATAGGGCACGAAAATCCCGGCGGCAACATCTTCCATCGTGTTGAGAAAGGCCTTGTTGACGGTCTGCGGCTGCGAGGCCAGATCGGCGATGGCGCCCGCTGCACGGGTCGCGCGCTTATAGACGCTAAAACCGATCGTCAGCTCGAAAGCGGTGATGTAAAGCGCCAGCAGTAGTGGAAAGATGATGGCGAACTCTACCGCGCCAACGCCCTGCTTGTCCTGCTTCAGCCGTTTGAAGGTCTGCACCAATGCGCGCAAAGCGCGTTTTGACTGTGTCATCATCGGCACGCTCACTGATAGGCCTCATTGCGGAAGGCATCCGTCGCAACGATCAGAAAATGGGATGGCATGGAACCATCCCTTGGACGGATTTTGGTGAGGTATGGACGGACCAGATCGGTGATGACCGGCCAGCGATAATAGACCCGCAGCATATTGATGGAGATGGGACCGCCCGGTGAAAATCCGAAGGCCGAGGAATCCAGATCGTAATATTCTCCGTTCGGCACCAGCGGTATGGTTTTGGGAATGGCAGCGAAGGTGCCGAATTGCCGAAGATCGATATAGAGCTGTTTGGGCGTCTTGATCTCTTCTGCCGAGCAGGTGATCAGGATAGAGACCTCGGCACAGAACTGCTTTCTGAACTCTTCCTGCGTGATCGTGCTGGCGATTTGCCCCGTGCGCAGCTTGCGCGCCATGGTGTCTGTCGCATTCGTCACCAGCTGCTCGGCCATCATTGCCAGAAAGGTTTCTATGATGGCGAAAACGACGACGAAATAGGGAATGGCCAGAATGGCGAATTCGATGGCTGCCGTGCCATCACGCGAGCGCGCAAACCGCCGGGCCAGTGGGAATTTGGAAACCAGTGATCGCATCGAGCTTTTTCAATCTTCATGACGGGAAAGCATGTCTGCCCGAAAGCTTTTATGCGATACAATTATATGGCGGCTTCGTTTACATTTTCTTTCGTGAAAATATCGCATTTCCTGTATTGGAACGATTCCTTGCATTCCCGGCCAAATTACCGGAGATCATATCAGTGAATGCCGGAAATAATATAAATATTGCCTATTTTGCTGAATTACTGGATATTTGCAGAATATAAACGATAACGAAGACAGCCCGCATCAGCGATGTCTCAAATTGCCTGGAGTGAATATTGGCCAGCTTCAATGAAACCGTCGAAGGCGGCGCGAAAGAAAGTTCCTCTATCGGACGCGCTGGCGGCTCGCTTGTCAGCCAGACGGCAGATGCCCTGCGTCAGGCCATCCTATCCGGCGTCTACAAGCCCGGCGACAAGCTGCCCAGCGAAGCGGGCCTGACAGAGCTTTACAAGGTCAGCCGCACTGTTGTGCGCGAGGCAGTCGCCGCCTTGCGTGCCGACAAGCTGGTCGAAGCACGCCATGGTGCCGGTATCTTCGTGCTGACCCTGCCCACACAGCAGCCACAGCCGTTTCAGGATGTGGACCACGACCGTATCTCGTCCATCATCGAACTTCTGGAACTGCGTGCTGCCGTGGAAACCGAGGCAGCGGAACTTGCCGCCGTGCGCAGGTCTCCGGCACAGGAAGAGGCGATCATCCGTTGCCTGTCCGCCGTTCAGGACTGCATCGAGAACGGCAAGCCGACCGCCGAAGCCGATTTCAAGCTTCACCTTGCCATTGCCGATGCGACCAACAATCCGCGTTTCCGTGAGTTTCTGGAAGTGATGGGCCAGAATGTCATTCCGCGCGCAGCCCTTCGCTCGTCGCAATCCGAAAAAGCCGCGGCCTCTTATCTGCAGCAGCTTCAAAAAGAGCATGACGCCATTGCCCATGCCATTTCAGACGGCGATGCCGCTGCCGCCCGCGAAGCCATGCGCCAGCATCTGAAGGGAAGCCAGCAGCGTTACCGCGCCATGCTGCGTCAGGTGGAACGCTAAGGCCTTATACCCGCGAAAGCACGTCCATGCGTCGCAGGAGGACGCATGGCGCTTTCCGTATCAAGCAGGGCCATGATGCCCGGAGGAACCTCATGACACTGACACGAACATTCGAGGGCAGACAGCCGCGCATCGCCATGCCCAAAGGCGCCATCGACACGCAAATGCACATGTATCTGCCCGAATTTCCGGGGCTTGCCGGTGGACCGCCCGTGCCCGAGGGCACGCCGGGACCGGATGAATATCGTCGCCTAATGACATGGATCGGCATCGACCGCGTCGTCATCACGCAGGGCAATGCACACCAGCGCGACAATGGCAATCTCATCGCCTGCCTGCGCGCCATGGGCAACGTCGCCAAGGGTGTCGCAGTCGTCACCCGCGAGACGCCGCTGGATGAATTGCAGGAACTGATCGAGGTCGGCGTCGTCGGCGCACGCATCATGGACCTGCCCGGCGGCGCAGTCGATCTAACCCATCTGGAAGAGGTCGACAGCATTGCCCAGGAACTCGGCTGGTGCATTGCCGTCCAGTTCGACGGCTCCCACATTCTCGATCACGAGGAACGCCTGTCGGCCATCAAGAGCCGCTGGATTTTCGACCACCACGGCAAGTTCTTCGCAGGCGTGACACCGGATAGCCCGCAGATCGCAGCACTGAAGCGGTTGATCGACAAGGGCAATTGCTGGTTCAAATTTGCAGGCTGCTACGAATCCAGCCGTTCCGGCGGACCCGATTTCGAAGACATCGCCGCCATCGCCCGCGTGATTGCCGAATACGCCCCTGATCGCATCATCTGGGGCACCAACTGGCCACACAACAATGCAAAGACCACCGCGGAATATCCTGACGATGCCGACCTGCTGGACACGGTCTTGTCATGGTTGCCATCGGAGGAAGCCCGCCACAAGGCGTTGGTGACGAACCCGGAAGAACTCTTCGGTTTCGACCCGGTCTGAGTGGAAAGCAGATAACAAAAAGCCCGGCATGACCGGGCTTTTTTCATTGTATGAGTGCTTCGCCTTATTCGCTGTCTGCGTTGTAAAGCACTTCCAGCGTCGGGATCGACGTGATGTTGAAGCCGCCATCAACGTAATGACATTCGCCGGTCACGCCACGCGACAGGTTGGACAGAAGGTAGAGCGCGGAGCCACCGATATCCTCGATGTCAGGCGTGCGGCGCATCGGTGCATTCTTCTGGTTCCAGGAGAAAATCGCGCGCGCATCCGAGATGCCAGCGCCAGCCAGCGTGCGAACCGGACCGGCTGAAATGGCGTTGACGCGAATACCCTTCGGGCCGTAATCCGCAGCGAGGTAGCGCACGGAGGCTTCGAGAGCCGCCTTGGCCACGCCCATGACATTGTAGTTAGGGATGACGCGCTGGGAGCCATTATAGGTCAGCGTCAGCATGGAGCCGCCATTGGTCATCAGCTCGGCAGCCCGCTTGGCGATTTCCGTAAAGGAGAAGCAGGAAATGACCATGGTGCGGCTGAAGTTTGCCCGCGTCGTATCTGCGTAAAGACCCTTCAACTCGTTCTTGTCGGAAAAGCCGATGGCGTGGACGACGAAATCCAGCGAACCCCAGCGCTCACGCACGGCATCAAACAGGGCATCCACCGAGGCGATATCCTCGACGTCGCAGGGAACGATGAAGTCGGAGCCGAGTTCTGCGGCCAGCGGCTTCACACGCTTGCCCAGAGCCTCACCCTGATAGGTAAAGGCAAGCTCCGCGCCCTGGGCGGCCAGCGCCTTGGAAATGCCCCAGGCGATGGAGTGGTTGTTTGCGACACCCATGATGAGGCCGCGTTTTCCCTGCATGATGCCATTCATGGGCAATTATCCGTTGTAGCGCTGGAAGACGAGCGTAGCGTTGGTGCCGCCGAAGCCGAAGGAGTTGGACAGAACCGTATCGATCTTGGCATTGTCGATGCGCTTGCGAACGATGTTGACGCCTTCGAATTCAGGATCGAGCGTTTCGATATGGGCGCTCTCGCCAATGAAACGTTCCTGCATCATCAACAGACCATAGATGGATTCCTGCACACCGGCAGCGCCGAGCGAGTGGCCCGTCAGCGACTTGGTGGACTGGACATGCGGAATGTTGGCGCCAAACACTTCGCGGATCGCGCCGATTTCCTTGCTGTCGCCAACAGGTGTGGAAGTGCCGTGGGTATTGATGTAATCGACATCACCCTTCACGGTCGCTAAGGCCTGACGCATGCAGCGGATAGCGCCCTCACCCGATGGCGCGACCATGTCGTAACCATCTGATGTTGCGCCGTAACCGACGATTTCGGCATAAATCTTGGCGCCGCGTGCCTTGGCATGTCCCAGCTCTTCCAGAACCAGAACGCCGGCACCGCCAGCGATGACGAAGCCGTCACGGTTGGCGTCATAGGCGCGCGAAGCGACCGATGGCGTGTCGTTATATTTGGAGGACATGGCACCCATGGCGTCGAACAGGTTCGACATGGACCAGTCGAGGTCTTCATGGCCGCCCGCAAACATCACATCCTGCTTGCCCCACTGGATCATTTCCGCTGCGTTGCCGATGCAATGCGCAGAGGTCGAGCAGGCAGACGAGATGGAGTAGTTGACGCCGTGAATCTTGAACCAGGTGGCAAGCGTGGCGGATGCGGTCGAGGACATGGCCTTCGGCACGGCGAACGGACCAATGCGCTTGGGGCTGTTGTTCTTCAGCGTGATATCCGATGCCTCAACGATGGTGCGGGTGGACGGACCGCCCGAACCCATGATGATGCCGGTGCGCTCATTGCCGCTGATGACGCTTTCTTCCAGACCGGAATCGGCAATCGCCTGCTTCATGGCAACGTGGTTCCACGCGCCACCCTGGGACAGGAACCGCATGGCGCGACGATCGACCAGATCGGTCGGGTCGAGCGATGGCTTGCCCCAGACCTGGCATTTGAAGCCGTGTTCGGCAAAATCCGGTGAGAACGAGATTCCCGACTTCGCATCTCTTAGGGACGCCGTAACCTCTGCGGCATCGCTGCCGATCGATGAAACAATACCGAGGCCGGTGACTACAACTCTTCTCATAAAGTTGACCTTTTCTTTGTTTGCCGACTGACGTGTCTGTTCTGGGCGGAAACCGCCACGCACAAACGTCAGGGGTCAGGCGGTCTTTTCTTTCGACAGGCCGACACGCAGGTCCGACGCTTGATAAATGGTTTCGCCATCGGCCTTCAGCCAGCCGTCGGCGGTGCCGAGAACCAGGCGACCGCGCATGACGCGCTTGAAATCGATGCCGTATTGAAGAAGCTTTGTTTCCGGGCGAACCATGCCCTTGAATTTGACTTCGCCCGTAGAGAGCGCCATGCCACGACCGGGCTCACCCAGCCAGCCGAGGAAAAAGCCGGTGAGCTGCCACATGCCGTCGAGACCGAGGCAGCCGGGCATGATGGGGTTGCCCTGAAAATGGCATGGGAAATACCAGTCGTCCGGAGACACATCATATTCCGCGCGAATGAAACCCTTGTCGTGGGCGCCGCCCGTTTCGGAAATTTCAGTGATGCGGTGAACCATGAGCATAGGAGGCAGAGGAAGCTGCGCATTGCCGGGGCCGAAGAGTTCGCCACGTCCACATGCCAGAATTTCCTCGTAATTGTAGCTCGATTGCCTCGTTGCCATATTGCTTCCGTTTCCCCGTTGACCAGTTGTTGAACGACTTCTGTAGAGCAAGTTAGGTTCAAAATGAAGCGCCACAAGGGCAGCTTGCATATCCGGCCACGTCTCGCTCTTTTCAGAGGCCTCGTCTAAACATGGCGCCCGCATACAGGAAGCGAAAGGCCGGAACCAGAGGAAATTTGCAAAAACCGCCGCTTTGCAGCCAATTGCCGCGCTTGGCTGGCGGAAACTATTGAAAGCACTGCTCGTAAAAGTTATATGCTTTCTAAATTGGGTTTATTTCACCGGTTTTTGGGGCCGAATGAGCATGGCATTTGACGCCACACTGGATATCGGAACACGGTTGCGCCGCTTTGGCCTGCGGCCAACACGTCAGCGCGTGGCACTGGGCGACCTTCTTTTCGCCAAGGGTGACCGGCATCTGACGGTTGAAGAGCTGCATGACGAAGCCGTGAGCGCTGGCGTGCCGATTTCGCTGGCAACCGTTTACAACACGCTGCACCAGTTCACCGAAGCCGGGCTGATCCGCGTTCTGGCTGTCGAAGGCGCCAAGACCTATTTCGACACCAACGTGTCGGATCACCATCACTTTTTTGTCGAAGGTGAGAACGAGGTTCTGGATATTCCGGTCAACAACCTGCAGATCGACAACCTGCCGGAACCACCCGAGGGCATGGAAATTGCCCACGTGGACGTGGTCATCCGCCTGCGCCGCAAGCGCGGCTGATCCCGCACCGAGTGCCGCTTCGAAGACGGCACTCACATTGTCCTTCCAGCTTAGCCGATATCAGTTCGACGGACCGTCGTTGAAGCCGACCTCGTCAACCAGTTCGGAGGCTTGCCTGCGGTGGGCCGCAATCTCCGTCAGCGACAGCGTGTCCGGCTTGATCGGCCCGAAATTCTTCACCACGTCAGAGGGCTGCGCGCCGGGAAGAACCGGATATTCGAAAACCTGCTTGGCATAGATTTCCTGCGCCTCTCCGGACGCCAGGAATTCCATGAGCTTCAGGGCGTTATCCTTATTGGGCGCATATTTCGTCATCGCCACGCCGGAAATATTGACGTGTGTGCCACGGTCATCGGCATTGGGGAAGATGACGCGCACGGAACCGCCCCAGACCTTCTCTTCCGGTTCCTGCTCATTGGTCAGCATCAGGCCGACATAATAGGTGTTGCCGAGCGCGATATCGCATTCGCCGGAATAGATGGATTTGGCCTGGCTGCGGTCGGTGCCATCGGGCTTGCGCGCCAGATTGTTCTTCAGCGCAGTCAGCCATGTGCGGGTGTAATCCACGCCATGATGGGCGATCATCGAGGCGAACAGCGCTATATTATAGGAGTGCTGGCCATCGCGAATGCAGATCTTGCCCTTCCACTTCGGGTCGGCAAGCTCCTCATAGGTGATGTCTTTCTGGCTGACACGATCCTTGGACGCGTAGACCACGCGTCCGCGCGTCGTGAGACCAAACCACTCGCCTTCTGGGTCACGCAAATTGGCCGGGATGTCCTTTTCGATCACCGGATCATTCAAGACCGGCTGGGTGACCTTGCCTTCCTTGGCTTCGACCAGCCGGGCAATATCGACGGTCAGCAGAATATCGGCAGGGGAATTGACGCCTTCGGCCTGAATGCGCTCCACCAGACCCTTGTCCAGAAACAGCACATTGGTCTCTATGCCGGTCTCCTTGGTGAAGGCGTCCAGCAATGGCTGGATCAGTTCCGGCTGACGGTAGGAGTAGACATTGACCTCACCACCCGCAAAAGCTGTGGACATTCCGCCACTGGCAACCGATGTCGCAGCCGCAATCGCACAAATCACGGATTTCATGCTTGCCATGGGAAATGCCTCCGATAAGTTGGATTCTTGAGTTGTTTGTTCATGAATCGAATGAGCGGTCAACAGGGCAAATGTGAGATGGAAAAATCCGTTAAAGAATTTTTCATTTCTGGAATTGTTCTAAACTGAAAAAGCAACTATATAACTCCACAATTACCGGAGTTAGGAGATCAGCATGCGTTTGACCAAACAGACCAACTATGCCGTCCGCATGTTGATGTATTGTGCTGCCAACGACGGCCACCTCAGCCGAATTCCAGAAATCGCAAAAGCCTACGGCGTTTCGGAACTGTTCCTGTTCAAAATTCTCCAGCCGCTGAACAAGGCTGGCCTGGTGGAAACCGTGCGCGGTCGCAATGGCGGCGTGAAGCTCGGCAAGCCTGCGGACAAGATCAGCCTGTTCGACGTGGTCAAGGTCACCGAAGACAGCTTCGCCATGGCGGAATGCTTTGAAGACGGTGCTGTGGAGTGTCCACTGGTCGATAGCTGCGGCCTCAACTCCGCCCTTCGCAAGGCGCTCAACGCGTTCTTCGACGTGCTGACGCAATATTCCATCGACGACCTCGTCAAGGCGCGCCCGCAGATCAGCTTTCTGCTGGGTCTGGAAGACACGATGGCAAAGCGCCGCCCTGTTGCAGCCGTGGCCGCACCTGCCGCCTGAATATGACCGCATGACGATTTTTAACCCGCGGACCTCGTTCGCGGGTTTTGTTTTTTTAAAGGCTTCATGGTTGACGGCGGCGGCTGAAAGGGCGCAACTGGAAACCGAAATCCGCCTCTTCGATTCCCCTTAGTATTCGCAATGATCATCAAGCCAGACCTCCAGAGTTTCATTCTCACTGCCATCATTGGCAGCATCGGCGCTCTGGTTGCATTTATGCTCGACTTCCCGGCACCCTTTCTCTGCGGCCCGGCCCTTGCCGTCACGCTTGCCGGGCTTGCCGGTCTGCGGCTTTCGGTTCCCAATCTGCTGCGCAATGCCACATTCGTCATCGTCGGCATTTCCATGGGAACCAGCGTGACGCCGGAGGTGATCGGCGCTGCGAAGACATGGCCGCTGAGCTTCCTCGCCGTTCTCGTCACCGTCGTCATTCTTCTTTATGTCGCCTACTGGATTTTGCGTGGCTTCGGTTATGATCGCACCACGGCCATGCTGGGCGCCTCGCCAGGCCATCTCAGCTATATCATCAGCCTGACGGCGGAAACGAAGAGCGATCTGGCAACCGTTAGCGTCATCCAGAGCGTGCGTGTGCTGGCGCTAACGCTCGCCGTGCCGTTCATTGTCGAATATCTCGACCTGATCAGCATCGAGCCGCCGATCCTGCCTCTGCCCATGCATTCGGTCGTACTCGGCTTAACCATTCTGGCGTCGCTGGTTGTCGGCTGGCTGTTCATGCGCTGGCGCTTTCCCGCAGCACTTCTGCTGGGTGGCGTGGCCGTATCGATTGGCATTCACATCACCGGCCTCACCAGCGGCGGCGTGCCCAGTTGGCTCAGCCAACCCACCTATATCGTTCTCGGCAGCCTTATCGGCACCCGCTTTTCCCGCGCATCGTTGCGGGACATGCGAAAGGCCTTTCTTGCCGGCGGTGTAGTGACGGTCGTCGTCATGGTGCTCGCCTCCGTCATTGCCGTGTTCGTCTCCAGATTGACCGGCGTGCCGCTCAACGCCGTCATGATCGCGTTTTCACCGGGCGGGCTGGAAACCATGGCGGCCATGGCCGTGATGATGCACGCAGACACTGCCTATGTCGGTTCCCACCACGTCTTACGCCTGCTTTTCCTCTCCGTGCTGATGCCGCTTGTCATGGGCAAGGATGCGCGCCGTAAAGCCGACTGAGTTCATTTTAGTCGCTGCGTATAAATTCAAATTCGGATGCAACCATTTGGCTCTCGGTTTCGTTACCGCCTACTGAATCGGGGAACCATCGATTTCATCGACATCACGCGTTCCCTCTGGCCCGCACCCGTTCCCATGGAGATTGTTGATGAAGCGTTTGATGAAGCTGACCGGCGCAGGATTGGCGCTCGCTCTTTATGCATCGATTGCGCAGGCGCAGGTGGTTGTGTCGTCCAAGATCGACACCGAAGGCAGCGTCCTCGGCAACATCATTCTGACCGTTCTCAACAAGAACAATATCGAGACGACCGACCGCATCCAGCTGGGCGCTACGCCGGTCGTACGCAAGGCCATTACGGCGGGTGAGATCGATATCTACCCTGAATATACCGGCAACGCTGCCTTCTTCTTCGAAAAGGCCGACGACCCGCTCTGGAAGGATGCGTCCAAAGCCTATGAAGAGGCCAAGACGCTGGATTACGATGCCAACAAGATTGTCTGGCTAACACCTTCGCCTGCCAACAATACCTGGGGCATCGCTATCCGCAAGGATATTGCCGACAAGAACAATCTGAAGACGCTCAGCGATCTCGGCAAATACGTTTCCGGTGGTGGCCAGATGGTTCTTGCCGCATCGTCGGAATTCGTCAATTCCGCAGCCGCCCTTCCCGCCTTCCAGAAAACCTATGGCTTCACTCTGAAGTCCGATCAGCTCATCACCCTCTCGGGCGGTGATACCGCAGCAACAATCGCTGCCGCTGCCAACCAGACCAATAATGCCAATGCAGCGATGGTTTACGGCACGGATGGCGGCATTGCCCCGTCCGGTCTCGTGGTGCTGGAAGACGACAAGAATGTGCAGCCGGTCTACCAGCCTGCACCGATCATTCGCGAGGCGGTTCTGAAGGAACATCCCAATATCGAGCAGCTGCTGAAGCCCGTCTTCGAAAAACTCGATCTCAAGACCCTTCAGGAGCTGAACGGTCGCGTACAGGTGGGTGGCGAACAGGCGAAAAACGTGGCGCTGGACTTTCTGACGAAGAACGGCCTCATACAATAAGAGGCGACTTTGCAGCGCGCCCTCTCTGCCCCTCAACGTCTGACGTTTATGCCCGATAAGGTGGGCGCACTGATTGCTGCCTTGCTGGTCTATGCCCTCGCTGCTTTGCCCTTCGCGACGTTCCGCGCCAACCGCATCATCCAGGGCGAGACGCGCGGCATCCTCGATGCCCTGCCGCCTCTTGCAGGATATAGCCTCATCGCAATCGTCATCGCCGCAGCGGCGGTGGCGTTTTTTCGCAGCGAAACGAAGCTCCGGCTTGTTTCGGCACTTATCGGCCTTGCCGTTCTTGCCTTCATGATTGGCCTTTCGGCCTCCCATCTCACCCCCGCTGAAAACACCTATGCCCGCGTTTCCCCGGCCAGCGGCTTCTGGCTGTTGATGGCGGGTTTGATCGTGATGGCGACGGATGCGATTGCGCGGCTCGATCCCAAACCCGCCATTCGCGTGCTGCTGCTTGTCGTGGCGCTCGCCCTTGTCGGCACCATGCTTGCCTCCGGGCAATGGGATGATCTTTCCCTGTTGAAGGAATATCAAAGCCGCGCCGATATTTTCTGGACGGAAGCCTTTCGGCACGTGCAGCTCGCCATCGGATCGCTGTTTTCAGCCGTTCTGGTTGGCATTCCGCTCGGCGTTCTCTGCTACAAGGTGCAGAAGTTGCGTGCTGGCGTGCTGAACAGTCTCAACATCGTTCAGACCATTCCCTCCATCGCGCTGTTTGGTCTGCTGATTGCCCCGCTGGGATGGATTGCCGCCAATGTTCCCGGTGCATCGGATCTCGGCATTCGCGGCATTGGCATGGCCCCGGCCTTCGTCGCCCTGTTTCTTTACTCGCTGCTGCCAGTCGTTTCCAACACGGTCGTCGGGCTGGACGGCGTTTCGAACTCGGTGCGGGAGGCGGCACGCGGCCTCGGCATGACAGGCTGGCAGCGGTTGATCAAAGTGGATTTCCCGCTGGCGCTGCCCATCATCCTCACCGGCATTCGCATCGTTCTCGTCCAGAATATCGGCCTTGCCACCATCGCGGCCCTCATCGGCGGCGGCGGGTTTGGTGTCTTCGTCTTTCAGGGCATCGGCCAGACGGCAATGGATCTCGTTCTGCTGGGCACGATCCCGACCGTCGTTCTAGGATTTACAGCTGCCATTCTTTTGGATGCGCTGATCGACAGCAATCTTTTCAAGCGCGGGAGCAACGCATGATCGAGGTCGAAAATCTGACCAAGGACTATGACGGCGCGACCGTCGTCGACAATGTATCGCTGACGATGGAAGCCCGCAGCATCACCGTCATCGTCGGCACCTCGGGCTCCGGCAAGACGACGCTTTTGCGCATGATCAACCGTCTGGTCGAACCGACATCCGGCATCATCCGCATCGACGGACAGAATATTCTGGATATGCCCGGCTACCAGCTTCGTCGCAGTATCGGCTATGCCATTCAGGGCCACGGGCTTTTTCCTCACCGCACCGTGGCGCAGAACATTGCGACTGTGCCCGAACTGATCGGCTGGGACCGCTCCCGAATCGACGCCAAAGTGACCGAGCTTCTGGAGCTTTTTCAGCTCGACCCCACCCTTTATGCAAACCGTTTTCCCAACGAACTCTCGGGCGGCCAGCAGCAGCGTGTCGGCGTGGCCCGCGCGCTGGCGGCGGAGCCGAATATTCTCCTGATGGACGAACCCTTCGGTGCGCTGGACCCGATCATCCGCGCCAAGGCTCAGGAAGATTTGCTGGCGATCCAGAAAAAACTCGGCGTCACCATCGTCCTCGTCACCCACGACATGGATGAGGCCTTCCATCTGGCACACCGTATCGCCGTGATGGACAAGGGCAAAATCGTTCAATACGGCAAACCCGCCGAACTGGTGCGCAAACCGGCAACGGATTTCGTGCGCACCATGATCGGTGAGCGGGAAAGACCGCTCCGGCTGCTCTCCGTCGCAACCGTCGGCGAGATTGTGGAGCCGGGAGAGGCCGAGGGCGAACCTTTGCCCGCCGCGACCAGCCAGCGCGATGCTCTCTCCGCCATGCTCTGGACCGGGCGCGACACATTGCCCGTGACCGGGCCGGATGGACAGGCGGCAGGACGCATTCGCCGTGAGGTCTTGCTACACAATGCAGCGGGGTCTGCATGACGAAGCGGCTCGGTCCTTTTCTGCTGGCCGCACTCAGCCTCCTGCTCATCACCTTCCTCGTGAAGCCAGAGCTGTTCGAACCCGTGTTCAAGCCTCTCGTTCAGACCAACGCCCCGGCCATCTACATACAGGCCAATCTTCTGTCGCTGACCCTGTCTCATCTGGCGACGGTCGCGATTGCCACGGGCGCTGCCATCGTCATTGCCGGGACGTTGGCCATTCTCGTCACCCGGCCATTCGGGCGGGAATTCCTGCCGCTGTCGCGCAGCATCGTCAATATCGGCCAGACTTTCCCGCCCGTCGCGGTGCTGGCGCTTGCCGTGCCGATCATGGGTTTTGGTGAGAAACCGACACTGATGGCGCTGTTTCTCTATGCGCTGCTGCCGATCTTTGAAAACACCATCACCGGCCTCACTACCCTTCCTCCTGCTATTGTCGAAGCGGCGCGCGGGTCTGGCATGACTGGCTTCCAGCGTCTGTGGCGCATCGAACTGCCGCTTGCGCTGCCCGCCATTCTTGCGGGTATACGGCTGTCTGCCGTCATCAGCTTGTCCACCGCCACCATCGGCTCGACCGTAGCAGCGCGCACGCTGGGCGAAGTCATCATTGCCGGGCTACAATCCAACAATCTCGCTTTCATTCTTCAGGGCGGTCTTATCGTCGCAGCCCTTGCCGTGCTGATCCATAGCGGGCTATCCATGCTGGAAGCAAAAGCAGCCCGGCGTGCGGGCTACTGAATTGCGCGCAGAAAAGATGTCCGCCCGGTAGCGTCATGCTGTAGGCGGATGAAGATCGAATGAGAAGATGCAGAGGTTTTCGTGAAACAGGCAATCATCGTCATGGGCGTCAGCGGCTGCGGCAAATCCACCGTGGGCGAAGAACTGGCGGAAAAGCTCGGCATTCCCTTCATGGAAGGCGACAAGCTGCACCCGGCTTCCAATGTGGAGAAAATGGCTGCGGGTACACCGCTCAACGATGACGACCGCTGGCCATGGCTCGATCTCGTCGGCGCGGAACTGCGCAAAGGCTATGAGGCGGGCGGCATCGTCATTTCCTGCTCCGCACTGAAGAAGACCTATCGTGATCGACTGCGCAAAGCCTGCGGCGGCCCATTGGCCTTCGTCTATCTGGAAGGCAGCGAAGCGCTGCTAACCAAGCGCATGGGTGCACGCACCGGTCACTTCATGCCACTCTCGCTCTTGAAGACACAGCTCGCCACGCTGGAAGTCCCAACCGGCGAGCCCGGCGTCGTCACTGTCAGCATCGACGCCACGCCAGACGAAATCACCGAGAATGCCCTGAAGGGTCTGTCGGCTCTCTAAACACCCAGCCTGTCGCGCAGGCCATACCACCACGCGCCGAGCATGGTGAGCGGCACACGGAACGTCTTGCCGCCCGGGAAGGGATAGTTCGGCAGCGACGACCAGACATCGAAGCGTTCCGCATGGCCTGCGACCGCCTCACCCAAGATTTTGCCCAGAAGCTGCGTGGTCGTCACGCCATGGCCGCTATCGCCATGGGAGAAATAGACGTTGGGTGACAGGCGTCCGATATGCGGGATGCGCGTTAGCGTCAGGGCGAAATTGCCGCTCCAGGCAAAATCTATCTTGGTGTTTTGCAATTGCGGGAATGTCTTCAGCATATTGGGTCGGATGACGCTGGTCAGGTCCGCAGGATCGCTGCCGCCATAACCGATGCCGCCGCCATAAAGCAGGCGGTTGTCGGAGGTACGGCGGTAGTAATCCAGGATATAATTGGCATCTTCGACGCAATAATTGGCCGGTAAAAGCTCTTCGATCAGCGCCGCATCCAGCACCTCCGTCGCCATGACCTGGCTGGACACCGGCATCATCCGCTCGCCGATTTCCGGCAGCAAACCGCCGAGATAGGCATTGCCGCAGACCAGCACATATTTGGCTGCCACTTTGCCCTGCGCCGTCCGCACCACAGGGTTTGAGCCCTGCTCGACGGCAATGACGCGCGAGTTTTCGAAGATGCGCCCGCCGAGGCTTTCAATCGCCGCTGCTTCGCCTAAAACATAATTCAGCGGATGGATATGCCCGCCGAAACGGTCGATCATACCGCCCGCATAACGGTCCGACTTCACATATTTGCCGACCTCAGCCTTGGAGACCATCTCCAGTCCGGTATGGCCGTGCTTTTCCCAATTGGCCTTGTTCTCAGCCATTTCCTTGATCTGCTTGGGCGTAAAGGCTGCAAAGAAACCGCCATCGACCAGATCGCAATCGATAGTGTATTTCGCGACCCGGTCACGAATGATCTGCCCGCCTTCCAGCGACATCGCACCCAGCTGTGTTGCCTTTTCCCGGCCATAACGCCCGGAGATGGTTTCGAGGTCGCGGCTGTAGCCATTGACGATCTGGCCACCATTGCGTCCGGATGCGCCAAAGCCGATCCGCTCGCCTTCCAGAACGATGACGGAAAAGCCCTTTTCCGCCAGTTCCAGCGCAGCCGAAAGACCGGTAAAGCCCGCGCCGATGATGCAGATATCCGCATCCTGATCGCCTTGCAGCGTTGTGCGCACCGTCTTGTTGTTCGCAGACGCCGCGTACCATGAGGTCGTATGGCCGGGATTGGGGGTAGCGGTTACTTTAGCCATCTCACACCGTCCTGATATATGCGTCATATTCGACGTCGGTCACGCGAAGCGAAAACTCGGAAAGCTCCTGCTGTTTGCAGGCGGAATAGAGCGTACGATATTTCTGCCCGAAGGTCGCATAGGCAAAGCTGGAGCGCGTGAAACGCTGCAGCGCATAATCCCAGTTGGTCGGCAGCGGTTCGTGGTTGATGGCGTGGCTGTCGCCCGAGATAGCCCCACCCGGCTGGCGCTTTTCCTTCATGCCGGCAAGGGCGGCACTGAGGATCATGGCCAGGACAAGATAGGGGTTGGTATCGGCACCTGCCACGCGGTGTTCGATGCGGGTTGCGGGCTTGCTGGCGGTGATGACGCGCACGGCAGCCGACCGGTTATCGATGCCCCACGAGGCATAGGTTGGGGCGTGTTCGCTGGGGCGCAGGCGACGATAGGAGTTTGCGTGGGGCGCAAACACCGCCATGCTCTCCCCCATGTTTTCCAACAGACCACCAACGGAGTGCATCAGCGCTTCGGATGCGCCGTTTTCGCCCGCATAGATATTGTTGCCGTCCCTATCCAGCATGGAAAAATGGACATGCATGCCATTGCCCGCCTGCATCCCATAGGGCTTGGCCATGAAGGTGGCATCGAGATCGTGCTTGCGCGCCACGCCCTTGACGATGCGCTTCAAAAACACCGCAAAATCCGCAGCTTTGAGCGCATCCGGCACATGGTTGAGGTTGATTTCGTACTGGCCGGGGCCGTTTTCGCGAAGGGTCGTATCAGCCCCCACATCCTGCGCGCGGCAGGCGGTGGCGATATCGTGGAAAACCTCTTCGAAATCCTGCAATTCGGAAATCGACAGAACCTGCGTCTGGCCGGTGTGCCAGCGCCCTTCACGGCTGCGCGGCGGGCGCACCGGATCAAGCGCCGAGCGCACGGGGTCGATCAGATAGAATTCCAGCTCCGTGGCCACAACAGGTGTCAGGCCGCGCTTGGTAAAGCCATTCATGACCCGCGCCAGAACATTGCGCGGATCGCCATAAAAACCGCTGCCGTCAGGGTCCTGCATGGCCAGCAGCACCTGCGCGGTGGGGCGCCCCAGCCACGTGACGCGCGAGAGCGTGCCCGGCACCGGGAAACATAGGCCATCCGGATCGCCCGTGCCTTCTGCAAGGCCAGCAGCATTGACGTCGCGGCCCCAGATGTCCAGCGCATAGACGGAGCGAGGCAGAGCCATGCCTTTTTCCAGCACATCGATGGCCCGTTCGCGCGGTATCCATTTGCCGCGCGGCACGCCATTCACATCGATGACAAAGGCTTCAAGAATTTCAATATCGGGGTTTTGTTCGAAAAAGGTTTTTGCGTATTCAATATCGGCCATCATTCACCAGAAAGTTGTTTCGTTTTTGGGTGCGGCACAAGTGCTGCTAACGAAAAGCATCCTGCTGCTGATAGATCAGATATCGCGCTGTCATGATGACATCATGCCCCGCAGTTCCCAATGTCCCCACCCATGTTACGTGGGCAAGACGCATAAGGCTAGCGTGTTTTTCAGCGAAAGCAGGCGCTTGAGCGCGCCTACTCGCTCACCGCCGCCGTCTTGACTGCCTCGATGTTGAAGGCAGCCGCCATCAGCGCGCGTGTGTAGTCTTCTTTCGGTGCCTCGAATATGGACTTTGCCGGTCCGCTTTCCACCACCTTGCCGTGGCGCATGACGATGACATCATTGGCAAGCGCTTTCACAACCTTGAGGTCATGGCTGATGAAGAGATAGGCGAGATCATGCTTGGCCTGCAAATCCCGCAACAGATCGACCACCTGCGCCTGCACGCTCATATCCAGCGCCGATGTCGGCTCATCCAGCATCACGAAACGGGGTTTCAGCACCATGGCGCGGGCAATGGCGATGCGCTGTCTCTGGCCACCGGAGAATTCATGCGGGTAACGCCAGCGCGTGGCGGGGTCGAGCCCCACCTCATCCAGCGCCTGCGCCACGCGCCGGTCCCGCTCATCCGCAGACAGGGATTTTTCATGCACCCGCAGACCTTCGGCAATGATCTCACCCACCGACATGCGGGGGCTGAGCGATCCATAGGGGTCCTGAAACACCACCTGAAGACGGTTTCTAAGCGGCTTCATCATGGAATAGGAATAGCCATCGATGGATTGGCCGATGAAGCTGATGCGCCCCTTGGAGGATATCAGCCTCGAAAGCGCAAGGCCCAGCGTCGTCTTGCCGGACCCGGATTCACCCACGACGCCCACCGTCTGCCCGGCGCGCAGCGTGATATCGATGCCATCCACCGCCTTGACGTGATCCACAACCTTGCGCATCAGCCCGGCCTTGATCGGGAACCAGACCTTGATCTCGTCTCCCTGCATGACCACTGGCTTGCTGCTATCGGAAAGCGGCGGCTCGCCCTTCGGTTCGGCAGCCAGAAGGTGGCGGGTATAGGCGTGCTGCGGGTCGTTGAAGACCTGCTCCACCGTGCCGGTCTCCACGATCTTGCCCTTGGTCATGACGCACACGCGGTCGGCGAATTTGCGCACGATGCCGAGATCATGGGTGATGAACAGCATGGACATATCATGCTGGTTCTTCAAATCACCCAGAAGCTCCAGAATCTGGGCCTGCACCGTCACATCCAGCGCCGTCGTCGGTTCGTCCGCGATCAACAGCTTCGGTCGGTTGGCGAGCGCCATGGCAATCATCACACGCTGGCGCTGGCCACCGGAGAGTTCATGCGGATAGGCCTTCAGCCGCTTTTCCGGCTCGCGAATGCCAACCTGCAACAGCAGTTCCAGCGTTCGCTTGCGCGCCTCGACGCCGGTGATGGACTGGTGAAGCTCGAGGATTTCGCCAATCTGCCGCTCGATGCTGTGCAGCGGGTTGAGCGACGTCATCGGCTCCTGAAAGATCATGGTGATATCGTTGCCACGCACACTGCGAAGATCGCGCAGCGACGCATTCAGCAAATCCTTGCCTTCGAACAGGATTTGCCCCGAGGGATGGCTCGCCGCCGGATAGGGCAAAAGCTTCAAAATGGAATTCGCCGTCACCGATTTGCCGGAACCCGACTCCCCCACCAGCGCCACGACCTCGCCCGGCATGATGTCGAACGACACCTGATCGACAGCCACACTCTCCTTACCACCCTGATGGAAGGCAACGGAGAGATCGCGGACGGAAAGAAGCGGAGTGGTCATCATATCCTTCGTGGCACTCATCGGAAGGTCTTTCTCGGGTCGAAGGCATCGCGCACCGCTTCACCGACGAAGATCAGCAGAGACAGCATGATCGACATGGTGAAAAAGGCCGTCAGGCCCAGCCAGGGTGCCTGAAGGTTGTTCTTGCCCTGCGCGATCAGTTCTCCCAGCGAAGGCGAACCCGGTGGCATGCCGAAGCCGAGGAAGTCGAGCGAAGTCAGCGTAGTAATCGAGCCCGAGAGGATGAAAGGCAGGAAGGTCAGCGTTGCCACCATAGCATTGGGCAGCAAATGGCGGAACATGATCGTGCCGTTGCCGACACCTAACGCGCGGGCGGCATTCACATATTCGAAGTTTCTCGCCCGCAGGAATTCCGCGCGCACGACACCGACGAAGCCCACCCATGAAAACAGCAGCATGATGCCCAGCAGCACGAAGAAGCCGGGCGGCAGAATGGCGGCGATGATCAGCAGGATGTAGAGCACCGGCATGGACGACCATATCTCGATGAAACGCTGCATCAAAAGGTCTGTCCAACCTCCGAAATAACCCTGAACGGCACCGGCGGTTACGCCGACGATGGCAGATGCAATGGTGAGCGCCAGACCGAACAGCACTGAGATCCGGAAACCATAGATGACACGGGCAGCGACATCGCGTGCCTGATTGTCGGTTCCCAGCCAATTGAGATTGCCAATGGTACAGCCGGGATCTGCGGCCCCTTGCGGGTAACCGGAGCAGCGTTCCTGTGCATCCATCAGCCAGAAAGGTGCCGTGGGTGCGGAATGCGGAATGTTCGAATTGACCGTCTGGTAGGAGTAGCGGATCGGTGGCCAGATCATCCAGCCATTGGCTTTTATCTCATCCTGAATGAAGGAGGATTTGTAATCCGTCTGGGCCAGAAAGCCGCCGAATTTCTCTTCCGGGTAATCGACCATGACAGGCACTAGAAGCTCGCCCTTGTAGGAGGCGAGAATGGGCTTATCGTTGGCGATGAATTCCGCACATAGGCTGAGCCCGAACAGAAGCAGGAAAAGCCAGAACGACCAGTAACCGCGGCGGTTGGCCTTGAAGTTCTGCCAGCGCCGCACGCTTGTGGGCGAGAAGTAGGGGCGCTTTTGCGATGGCGCTGCATCGGTGGCGGCGGGTGAAACAAGCGTCATTACACATCCCTCCGCTCGAAATCGATGCGCGGATCGATCCATGTATAGATGAGGTCGGAGATGAGGCTGACGACGAGGCCCATCAGCGAGAAGATGAACAGCGTGCCGAACACGATGGGGTAATCGCGGTTGACGACCGAGAGATAACCCAGCCGTCCGAGACCATCCAGCGAGAAGATGTTTTCGATCAACAGCGAACCGGTGAAGAAGGCGGATATGAAGGCGCCGGGGAAACCGGCAATGACGATCAGCATGGCATTGCGGAACACATGCCCATACAGCACCTTGCGTTCCGAAAGCCCCTTGGCGCGGGCCGTGACCACATATTGCTTCTTGATTTCATCGATGAAGGAATTCTTGGTCAAAAGCGTCGTGGTGGCAAAGGCTGAGAGAACAAGTGCTGTAAGCGGCAGCGCTAAGTGCCAGAAATAGTCGATGATCTTCTGCCACCATGTCAGTTCCGCGAAATTGTCCGAGGTCAGCCCGCGTAGCGGGAACCAGTCGAAGAACGAGCCACCGGCAAAAACCACGATCAGCAGAATCCCGAACAGGAAGCTCGGCACCGCATAACCGACGATGATGATGCCGGAGGTCCAGACGTCGAATCGCGATCCGTCCGAAACCGCTTTCTTGATACCGAGCGGAATGGAGATGGCGTAGGAAATGATCAATATCCAGAAGCCAAGCGAAATCGACACCGGCAATTTATCGATAATGAGATCAATGACCGAGGAATTGCGGAAGAAACTGTCGCCGAAATCAAAGCGGATGTAGTTCCACATCATGTCCAGAAAGCGGGTCAGCGGCGGCTTGTCGAAACCGAACTGTTTTTCCAGCTTCGCGATCAAATCCGGGTCGAGACCCTGCGCACCGCGATATTTCGAACCGCTCTCATCTAGACCGCCCTGCCCCATGAGGTCGCCACCGCCGGAAAGTCGGTCGGAAGCGCTGTCGCCGGAGCCGGAAAGCTGGGCGATGACCTGCTCCACAGGTCCACCCGGCGCGAACTGAATGACGAGGAAGGAAATGCCCATGATGCCGATAATGGTCGGTATCATCAGGGCCAAACGCCGCAGAATATAAGCTCCCATCAGGCGCGTCCCTGCATGGCAAGAGGTTCGGTCATCATCGGTTTCGTCAAACCGTTTCCTTTCGGGCCTGCGGACTATGCCGCAGGCGGCGTGATTCGTAATGGTCCATGTGAATCAAGGCTTGGCTTATAAAGCAAGTCCCGCATCATTTCCCGGCGTTTGCGGACCACCATGCGTCGGGAAAGCCGATGCCGTATCGGGGAAGGTTTTGCGGCTGCACCAGCGTCTTCCAGTAGGCAAGCGTCATCTCACCGCGATAGAATTGCGGAATGACGTAGTTTCCGGCCAGAAGCACGCGATCCAAAGCTTTTACGGCGGCAACCTGATCGTCCCGGTTTGCTGCAAAAATGATTTTGCGAATAAGGGTATCAATGGCAGGACTGCTGATGCCCGCGAAGTTCTTCGAGCCCTGACGGTCCACAGCCTTGGATCCCCAGTAATCGGACTGTTCGTTTCCGGGGTTGGCGCTCTGAGCCCAGAGATTGACGATCATATCGAAATCGAAGGAGCGGGTGCGGTTCGTGTATTGCGACGTATCGACAAGCCGCACCGTCGCGTTGATGCCGATCTTCTTCAGATTTTGCGTGTAGGAAACGACAACGCGCTCCATCGCAGCGGAATCAACGAGAATTTCGAAATCGAATGGCTGACCGGTGGACGCATTGACCATGCGGTTGCCGCGCAGCTCATATCCGGCATCCTTCATGAGTTTGACGGCCTCGCGGAGATTGTCACGCTGCTTGGCCGGATCGCCACCAACCGGGTTATGATATTCCTTGGTAAAGACTTCAGGCGGTATCTGATCTTTGATCTCGTTGAGGACGTCCAGTTCTTTGCCTTGCGGCAAACCGGATGACGCCAGATCGCTGCCCATGAAGAAGCTGTTGATCCGCTGGTACTGATTATAAAACAGCGTGCGGTTCATGTCTTCGAAATCGAACGCATAATTCAAAGCCAGACGGACTTTCGGGTCTTTGAACTTGTCCCGTCGCCCATTTGGAACCAGCGCCTGCATGATGCCGACAGAGCGATAGATATTGGGCAGCTCTTCCTTCTTGATTCGACCGTCTTTCACGGCTGGAAAATCATAACCAGTTGCCCAGCGCCCTGCCGAATTCTCCTGCCAGAAATCCGTATTCCCGGCCTTGAAAGCCTGAAACTCGACATCGCGGTCGGTATAGAAGGTATAAGTGATCGTCTTGAAGTTGTTCAGCCCGACATTGACGTTGACGTCCTTGCCCCAATAATCGTCGCGCCGCTCATAGGTAATGGTCGAACCTGGTGCGATGGACGCGATCTTGTATGGGCCAGACCCCATGACGGGCTCCAGCGTGCCACGGGAAATGTCGCGTGGCTTGCCGTCAGCGCCATTGGCCTCCCACCAGTGTTTGGGCACAACGAGAAGCTGGCCGACGATCTGCGGCAGTTCCTTGTTGTTTTTCTCATCGAAGGTGAAAGTGATTTCACGCTCACCGGTCTTTTCCGCCTTGGTGACATGAGTGTAATAGGTGGCGAGTTGCGGGCTCAGATCCTTCGCTTTATCGAAACTGAAAACCACGTCTTCCGGCGTCACCGGCTGGCCATCGGCCCATTTCGCTTCTTTTCTCAAACGGAAACTGGCCTTGGCGATATCGTCGGGATAGCTGACCGCCTCGGCAAGAAGACCGTAGGACGAAGACAGCTCCTCCTCTGAAGATTTCATCAGCGTATCGAAAACGAGGCTTAGTCCGGTCGCAAGCTCGCCCTTGGCCAGAAGCGGATTGACCGTATCGAAAGTGCCGGCGGTCGACATGCGCAGGGCGCCACCCTTCGGCGCATCCGGGTTGACGTAGTCGAAGCGCTCGAAACCGTTGGGGTGCCTCAGCTCACCGATCGTCGAAATCCCGCTTCGCCAGACATCGCCATCCGCAGCCGATGCTCCCATGGGCGCGACCGCAAGAGACAGGGTGGCCAGAGCGAACAAGCCGGATTTCAACATTGCCAATGCCATGGGGCGACAGTCCTTTTTGGTTTTCATTGCCGTGCAGCATAAGACAAACATGGGCAAAAAATAGGGGGCCTACCTCAATCCTTCGAGAGCCCGCAAACATGCTTTCACCAAATTCCCGTTCCAGCGTAATATTCAAAAGAGAATCAGCTCAAGCATTGCAGGCGGCGGACGATATGGAAAAACAGGCAACGGGCCTGCGCAAGGCATCCCTTCTGGCCCTCTCGGTCATATCAATGATGTCTGTTGATATCGGGGCCGCTTTCGCGCAGGACGGCCCGGCCAAACAGGTGTTCGGCAATATTGCCCTTCCATCTGCCGGTCCTTCCATTTCCTACGGTTCCTATGCCAAGGGCTGCCAGTCCGGAGCGGTGGCGCTACCCACGGAAGGTCAGGGCTTTCAGGCCATGCGGCTGTCGCGCAACCGGCGCTGGGGTCAGCCGCAACTGATTTCCTTTATCGAACACTTTGCGCAGGATGCCCAAAAGATCGGTTGGCCGGGCCTGTTGATCGGCGATATCTCGCAGCCGCGTGGCGGTCCGATGCTAACCGGCCATGCGTCGCACCAGATAGGCCTCGACGTCGATATCTGGTGGCGACAGATGCCCAATCAGGTGATGAGCGCCGAACAGAGGGAAAGCACGCCCTTCATTTCCATGCTCGACAAGAGCAAATTCCTGACGGTGGATGACCGCAAATGGTCGCCGCTCAATGCGAAACTGGTGATGATGGCGGCGAGCTATCCGCAGGTGGAGCGTATCTTCGTCAATCCGGCCATCAAGCAGAAGCTGTGCCAGTCATGGACCGGCGACCGCACCTTCATGGGCAAGATCAGGCCGATCTATGGGCATGACGAACATTTCCACGTTCGTCTGGAATGCCCGCCGGGCGCGACCAATTGCAAGCCGCAGGCACCCGTTGCGGCAGGCGATGGCTGCGACAAGTCGTTGGCATGGTGGTTCACGAAGGAGCCTTGGGCCACGCCGAAAAAAGACCCCAACGCCAAGCCGCCAAAGCCGCCGCGCCCGATGATGGTGTCCGATCTGCCGAAGGCCTGCGCCGCCGTCGCGGCTGCGCCCGCTGCAAACGGAGCCAGCATGGCTGTTCGGGAAACCTACGTGCCAGCGGCAGCAGCACCGCAGGCGCCTGCCCCGGCACGGTCGCAGTCCGGCGGCTCTGGCGTTCCCATGCCACCCGCAGACGTTCCACGCCCCTCATCGCGCCCATCGCTGAACTGATGTGACGCGACACCGCTTTTCAAACGGTGTCGAGTTGCTATAGAAGGCTTCAAATCGATTTAAAAATCGCAACGCAAATAACGCTGGCGCAGGACATGAGATGACCGGGCAACGCTGTATCGCACTGATCGCACATGACCTAAAAAAAGACGATATGGCGGATTTCGCCCGCGAGCATCAGGCGGCGCTATCGCAATTTCGCCTTGTTGCCACTGGCACCACCGGCGGGCGCGTGCAGGATGCGTGCCCGGGCCTGAATGTCATCCGCTTGAAAAGCGGCCCGCTTGGCGGTGACCAGCAGATCGGCGCTATGATCGCGACGGGCGAAGTGGATATGCTGATCTTTTTTGTCGATCCCCTCACAGCCTTGCCGCATGATGTTGACGTGAAGGCCTTGACGCGACTTGCAACGGTTTACGACATTCCCATGGCGCTGAACCGCGCCACAGCGGAAATGCTGACAGACTTTAATTGAAACATTGATATCCGGCGATCCAGGAGCAGCAATGCCCAAGCAGAACGATACTCTTTTCTTTCCCATTCTCATTGGAGATATCGGCGGTACCAATGCCCGTTTCTGTATTTTGCAGGATGCCGACGCAGAGCCGGTGCAACTGACCAGCGTCAAGACGGCAGATTTCAAGACCATCGATGATGCGATCAGGATCGCCATTCTCGACAAGACGTCGTTAAAACCGGTTTCGACCATTCTCGCAGTCGCCGGTCCCATTGAGACGGATGAAATTCCGCTGACAAACTGCCATTGGGTGGTCAAACCGAAGGAGATGCTCGTCAATCTCGGTTTGAAAGACGTCATCGTCATCAATGATTTCGAGGCACAGGCACTCGCCATTGCCACTCTCGGCGACGACAACAGGGACACGATTGGCCCGCAGCGCCCCGACATGATGGCGTCACGCGTGGTGCTTGGGCCGGGCACGGGTCTGGGTGTCGCCGGGCTGGTCTATGCCCGCCACATGTGGTTTCCGGTGCCGGGCGAAGGCGGTCACATCGATATCGGTCCACGCAGTGCACGCGATTATCAGGTCTTCCCGCATCTCGAAACCATCGAAGGCCGCATTGCCGGTGAGCAAATCCTGTGCGGACGCGGCCTCGTCAATCTCTACCGGGCTATCTGCAAGACGGATGGCGTGACGCCTTCCTTCTCGGACCCAGCCGAAATTACCGCGACGGGCCTCAGCGGCGAAAACCGCGAGGCGAAAGAAACCCTGTCTCTGTTCAGCACCTATCTCGGTCGCATCGCAGGCGATCTGGCACTGATCTTCATGGCGCGAGGCGGGGTCTATCTCGCCGGCGGGATTTCTCAGAAAATCATCCCCGCTTTGAAACTGCCGGAGTTCCGCGCGGCCTTCGAAGACAAGGCTCCGCACAGCGCCTTGATGCGCAGCATTCCGACCTATGTCGTCACCCATCCGCAAGCCGCTCTAGCAGGGCTATCGACCTATGCCCGCAGACCTGCAGACTTCGGCCTGGCGCTGGACGGTCGGCGCTGGCAGGCTTAGAGCGCACTCGGCACTGGTCAAAACCTGCCCGAATGGCTATAGACGCCCGTAAAGAAGGCGGCTTGCTCGCCAGAACCGCACAAGGTGGATAAAGCTTGAAGACCGCCAAGACACGGCATCCCCTGGATACCGACACAATCACATCTGTCCTGAAACGCATTTTTGCAGAAAACGCCCGTGATCATATTTCCGGCTACGCATTTGCGATTTTCTGCCTGCTGACCGTTGCCGGTACCACGGCTTTTACGGCCTGGATCATGGACTCCATCATCAACGAAGCATTCGTCAACAGACGGGCCGATCTCGTCTGGATTATCTGCTTCTCCATTTTCGCAGCCTTTTTCATCCGTGGACTGGCAACCTATGGCCAGTCGGTGGCGCTGTCGAAAATCGGCAACAACATCGTCGCGCGCTATCAGAAGCGCCTGTATTCCCATCTCATGACCCTGTCGGTCGGGTATCTCAGCGAATCCCGCTCCGCGCATCTCGCAGCGCAGGTCAGCCAGAATATCGGCGGCATCCGCGATGTCATGAACCTGACCGTGACGACAGTTGCCCGCGATCTCCTGACCTTCATCGCACTGGTTGCTGTGATGATCTTCAAGGATCCGGTGCTTTCCATCGTCATCGTTTTCATCGTGCCGCCTCTCGTCCTTGGCCTGCGCTACATTTCCAAACGGCTGCGTAGCGCCACGCGCGACGCGGTCATTCTCAACAGCCGCGTGCTGGGCGCCATGCAGGAAACATTGCAGGGTATTGCCATCGTCAAAGCCTTCACGATGGAAAAGCAGCTGGAGACCAGAGTTGACGCGGTCATCGATTCCGCAGAATGGCGCGCTAACCGTATTGCCCGCCTGACGGAAAAAAGCGCGCCCTTGACGGAAACCATTGCAGGTCTCGCCGTTTCCGGCGTTCTGGCCTATGCCGCCTATCGCGCCATTTACGACAATGTCCCGCCAGGTGCATTCTTTGCCTTCGTGACAGCGCTTCTCCTGGCCTATGATCCCGCACGCCGTCTCGCGCGTGTTCAGATTTCGCTGGAGCGCGCTGTCGTCAATGCGCAGATGATCTACGACATTCTGGACATGGAGCCCGTCCAGCGCCAGAAGCCCGATGCAAAGCCCCTGGCCGTTTCCAACGCGACGGTTGAACTGCGCGACGTGGTGTTTTCCTACAAGGATGGCGGTGCGATCCTGAAGGGCGTGAGCTTCGTTGCCGAAGGTGGCAAGACGACCGCTCTGGTCGGCCCCTCCGGTGCGGGCAAATCGACCATCATCAATCTCATACCGCGCTTTTACGATCCAAATGGCGGCGCGATCCTGATCGATGGTCAAAACATCGCCGATGTCACGACCATGTCCGTTCGCCAGAACCTCGCCTACGTCTCCCAGCAGCCCTATCTCTTCGAAGGCACCATCCGCGACAATATTCGCTACGGTCGTCCTGAAGCGACGGATGCCGAGATCGAAGAAGCGGCACGACTTGCTTTTGCGCATGACTTCATTCTCGCCCAGCCGCAGGGTTACGAAACACCGGTCGGCGAGAACGGCATGACGCTTTCCGGCGGTCAGCGCCAGCGCCTGTCGATTGCCCGCGCGCTGGTGCGCAATGCACCGATCCTGCTGCTGGACGAAGCGACCTCCGCGCTCGATACGGAATCGGAAGCCGTCGTGCAGATGGCGCTCGATACGGCCATGACCGGGCGCACCGTCATCGTCATCGCCCACCGTCTTTCGACCGTGGTCAAGGCGGACAAGATCGTCGTGATGAATGAAGGCCTCGTTGTGGAAGAAGGCGTCCACGAGACGCTTGCGCGTCAGGAAGATGGTCTTTACGCTCGCCTCAACAATCTTCAGGCGACGGGCGTTCGCGGTCTTTAAACGAAAGCATTGAGTGGGGCAGCATGAGCGGCAATGGCATGAAACTGGTGGTGGTCGGTGCAGCTGGACGGATGGGGCAAACGCTGATCCGCCTGATCCACGAAACACCGGGTGTCCAACTGCATGCCGCCGTGGAGCGTGAAGGCTCGCCCTTCATCGGTCGTGACGCCGGCGAGATTTCCGGCCTCGGTCCCAACGGCGTGGCAATCACCAGCGATGCGCTCGAGGCTTTCGTCCACGCCGAAGGTGTCATCGATTTCACCTCACCCGCTGGCAGCGTCGCCTTTGCCGGTCTCGCCGCACAAGCCCGCATCGTCCATGTCATCGGCACCACGGGTTGCTCGGTGGCTGATGAGGAAAAATTCGAGGCTGCGGCGCGCCACGCCCGTGTCGTGAAATCCGGCAATATGAGCCTTGGCGTCAATCTGCTCAGCGTTCTCACCCGGCAGGCAGCAAAGGCGCTGGATGCCAGCGGTTGGGATATCGAAATTCTCGAAATGCACCATAAGCACAAGGTCGATGCGCCCTCGGGCACCGCCCTGCTTCTCGGTGAGGCCGCGGCCAAGGGCCGGGGTATCGACCTTGCATCCAAATCCGTGCGCGTGCGTGATGGCCATACCGGCCCTCGTGAAGGTGGCACGATTGGCTTTGCCACGTTGCGCGGCGGCTCGGTCGTCGGCGACCATTCCGTTATTTTTGCTGCAGAGGGTGAGCAGGTCACGCTGTCTCATCATGCGGCAGACCGCACGATTTTCGGACGTGGTGCCATCGCTGCTGCCGTCTGGGCACATGGGCAGAAGCCCGGCTTTTATTCCATGCTGGACGTTCTCGGTCTGGCGAAAGACCAATAATCAACTCGGAGAGCAATTGATATGAGCGGAACCCTCGTCCTCGTTCGTCACGGCCAAAGTGACTGGAACCTCAAGAACCTCTTCACCGGCTGGCGCGACCCTGACCTCACCGAACTCGGTGTGCAGGAAGCCAATGCGGGCGGCAAGGCGCTTGCCGATTACGGCATCAAATTTGATATTGCCTACACCTCTTCGCTGATCCGTGCCCAAAGAACCTGCCAGATGGTGCTCGACAATGTCGGCCAGCCCGATCTCCAGACAATCCGGGATGAGGCGCTGAACGAACGCGACTATGGCGATCTCTCCGGTCTCAACAAGGATGATGCCCGCGAAAAATGGGGTGAAGAACAGGTGCATATCTGGCGCCGTTCCTACGATATTCCCCCTCCGGGCGGTGAAAGCCTGCGCGACACCGGCGCCCGTGTCTGGCCCTATTACATGACGGAAATCCTGCCGCGCGTTCTGCGCGGCGAAAAGGTACTGGTTGCGGCGCACGGCAATTCGCTGCGCTCGCTGGTCATGGTGTTGGACAAGTTGAGCAAGGAAGAAATCCTCAAGCTCAACCTCGCGACGGGTGTACCCATGGTCTACAAGCTAAATGCGGATTCCACCGTCGCTTCCAAGGAAGTGCTGGGCGATATGTCCGCCGCGCATTAATAGTGCGCAGAATCAAAAAAGCGCCGCAGCGTGAAGCTGCCGGCGCTTTTTGTATTTTATCTGCTTCTTACCCGATCGTTTCAGCACAATGAGAATATTGCGCCCGGGTTAACGTCAGAAATTGCGATGTTCTCCGAACCAATAGGCGCAACATACGCTTGAAGCGGCAAATACTGTAAAGAACAGTGCGACGAGAATTCCGATTTCCATGAGCCTGTGCTCCTTGCATCCGTGAATACTTGCAAGACTAACGCAGAATGGTTGAAGAAGTTTCATCATGGATTTCGGGCGTGGAGTAGCGAGCAGCGATCTCACCCCTAAAATGCATCTCTAGGGCAGAGTTTTTCGCCGCTATCATCATTCCGTCACGTAGAGGTTCTAATTCGCTGTTGCGGCCTTGCTTCGCCAAGGCGAGTCATTCCAAATACCGCTCTGATCCCTGATACTGAAAGTGCGACCGACGTGCGCTACGCCATCTATTTTACCCCCGCCGAGAATGATGCCCTGACCGAAAAGGCATCGCGATGGCTGGGGCGTAATGCGTTTTCCGGTATTGCTCATGATGACCATGATGCCTATGCGGAGATCACCGCCGAGCCACGTCGTTACGGTTTCCACGCCACGCTGAAAGCGCCCTTCGAGCTGTCCGAGAAGCGCAGCGAAACCGATCTTCTGGCCGCTTTGCAGGCGTTTGCCGCCTCGCGGCAGGCTTTTTACATCCCCAAACTGGTGGTCGGATCTCTCGGACCCTTCTTTGCGCTGGTGCCGCACGCGCCGTATCAGCCGCTTCAGGATTTTGCAGCAGATGTGGTCGATTATTTCGAGCCCTTCCGCGCACCCTTGTCCGACAGTGACATTGCCCGCCGCAGGCCACAGAACCTCACGGAAAGCCAGCGGCATAATCTGTCGCTCTGGGGCTACCCGCATGTCATGGACGATTTTCGCTTTCACATGACACTCACCGGACCGGTGGATGAGGCAGACAGCGCGCACATATCCGGCGTGCTGGCTTCAGAATTTTCCAACTTCACGGATCGGCCACTGTCCATTTCGGGACTTGGCCTCTTCGTTGAGAAGGCGCGTGGCGAGGCCTTCACCATTCACACATGGCTGCCGCTTGCCGCACCTGATATGAAAGAAGCAATAGCATGACGGAACAGATATTCTCCAACGCCCGCATCGTTCTCGAAGACGATATCATCGAAGGCTCTGTCTTGGTTCGCGATGGGCTGATCGCCGATGTCAGCGAAGGCACATCCCGCATTGGCGAGGATTTCGAGGGTGACTATCTGATCCCCGGCCTCGTGGAATTGCACACAGACCATCTGGAGCAGCATTACTCGCCGCGCCCGGGCGTGACCTGGAACAAGATTGCCGCCATTCAGGCGCATGATGCGCAGATCGCCTCGTCAGGCATTACAACCGTTTTCGATTGTCTTCGCCTCGGCTCGGATGAAGATGGCGGCTTTGCCAAGGGCGAAATGCGCGACATGGCAGACGCCATCGAGCAGGCGCAGAACGAAAACCGCCTGCGCGCCGACCACCTGCTGCATCTGCGCTGCGAGGTTGCGGCTGGCGACGTGCTGGATCATTTCGAGGACTTCGAAAACGACCCACATGTGAAGCTGATTTCGTTGATGGACCATTCCCCGGGGCAGCGCCAGTTCCAGACCATGGATCAATATATCGTCTTCTATCAAAAGAAGCGCGGGCTCAGCGACGAGGTCTTCAAGGCTTTCATGGAACGGCGTGTCGCTGCATCGGCCAAATATTCCGCCCCGAACCGCGATTATCTGTCTGCCCGTTGCCTTGAGAGGGGCATCACCATTGCCAGCCATGACGATGCCACCCATGCGCATGTCGAGGAAGCCATCGGCCACGGCGTCAAGCTGGCCGAGTTTCCGACCAGCGTCGAGGCGGCACAGGCATCGCACAGCGCGGGCATGAGCGTGTTGATGGGTGCACCCAACATCGTTCGTGGCAAATCCCATTCCGGCAATATCGCAGCGCGCGATCTCGCCGAACTCGGCGTGCTCGATGTCCTGTCGTCCGACTATGTCCCCTTCAGCCTGCTGTATGCGCCGTTTCTACTGGCCGATCAGGTCGAGGGCATGACGCTGCCGAAGGCGCTCTCCATGGTCACCGCAACACCAGCACGCACCGTGGGTCTCAGCGACCGCGGCCGTATTGCTACCGGCCTTCGCGCGGACATGCTGCGTGTTCACAGGGACAAGGATGTTCCAATCGTCCGCTCCGTCTGGCGGCAAGGCAGGCGCGTGGCATGAACGAGAGCGCGCCGCATCTTTCCAACCCGGCTGCGAACCGTCACGGCGTGATGATCGTCGTCGTCGGCCCAAGCGGTGCCGGCAAGGACACGCTGATGGAATTTGCGGCACGGCGGCTCGGCCAACGGGAGGATATTCACTTTGCCCAGCGCGCCATTACCCGCAGCAGGGATGCGGGCGGTGAGAACCATGATGCGGTGACGCCTGAAGAGTTCGCGCGCCGCTTCGATAACGGTGATTTTTGCGTGTCCTGGCAGGCCCATGGCCTAAGCTACGGCATTCCGACCTCGGTTCGGGACCAGCTGGCGCAAGGCAAGATCGTCATCGCCAATGGATCACGGTCCGCGCTCAGCCATTTCAAGGCGGCCTTTCCGACGCTGAAGGTCGTCAACATCATCGCCACGCTGGATGTGCTGGCCGCGCGGCTGGAAAGCCGTGGCCGCGAAAGCCGGGAGGAAATTCTCCGCCGGCTCCAGCGTAGTTCGCTCGAAGTCTGCGGCGACTTCGATGTGACGACGATAGACAATAGCGGAGCGCTGGAGGTTTCAGGCGCGGCTTTTGCTGAACTGCTCGAAGAACAGCTCAGCCGTTGCCAATGATGACGGGGCTTTGATTACAAGGCTTTGATCTGGGCCAGAATATCGTCTTCAATGACGATGCCGTTTTCCAGCGACTGCTTGCGAATGCCCTGACTGCGGCGTCCCGGCAAACGCGCATTTTCCTGCCCCTCGATTTCACTTGCCATGAGAGCAAGCCGCTTGGCGAAGACGTCGTATCCGGCAATCAGCGGATCGATGGCGATGATGGTGTGGCCCAATGACGGCGCCGTTCCCGTATCGTCCAGCAGCGACGAGGCCTGAAAGCCGAAATTGCCACCGGTCAGGCCTGCGGCCATAACCTCCACCATCAATGCCAGCGCAGCACCCTTTGCCTCACCCGCAGGCACCATGGTACCGTTGATCGCCTCGTTCGGATCGGTCGTCGGTTGTCCCGAAGCATCCAGCGCCCAGTCATTGGGAATTTCGGCGCCCTTTTGGCGTGCTGCCATGATCTTGCCGCGCGCGACCTTGGACAGAGCAAGGTCGATGACCAGCGGATCGGCACCGTCGATCGGTGCGGCGAAGGCGATAGGGTTGGTTCCGTAAAGCGGCTTGATGCCACCCCAGGGCGCCATGGATGCGGGTGCATTGGCGACCATGAAAGCGACGAGGCCCTGTTCCGCAAAACGCTCCACCGTCAGCGCCATGACACCGGCATGGTGCGATCGACCGATGAGACCGAGAGCAATGCCCTGCGAGCGGGCAATATCGGGAAGCTTTTCGACAACGAGATCAATAGCCGGATAAGCATAGCCGTGACCGGCATCGACGGATAGCACGGCGGGGCGTGTCTGAATGGCGACAGGCCGGGCCTTGCCTTCGATTTTCCCGACGCGCAGCTGGCCGATATAGGCAGGTATGCGGCGCACCCCGTGACCACCCTGCCCCGCAGCTTCTGCTGCTACAAGGGCGCGCGCGACGGAGCGCGCATTGTCCTGCAGAACACCGTTGTTTTCAAAGATGGAAGAAACGAACTCTTCCGCCTGCTCTATGCTGAATTTCATGACTGGCTTGACCTGCGGTGGGTAAAAGCCAGCCATAGCGCAAGCGGCAGCGGAGCGAAACGCTTTTCGGTCTGCTCCGCCCCGGGCTACTGAATCTTGATCGGCAGTGTGACAGTCCGGTTTGCATCCGGTGGTGGCTCTGCCACGGGAGAGGCTCTTTCGATCCAGGCCAGAACCTGTTGATCGATGGAGGCATCGCCTGTCGATCCCTGCAATCGGATCGAGCTCAAGGCGCCATTATCATTGACCCGGAACGTCACCGTCACGACCTTGCCGCCAGCGCTGAGCGACGAGGGCTTTTTGCGCGAAATCTGCGAGCGGATGCGCGACTGCCATTTTGCAGGCGTCATGGCAGACGAAAACAGACCCGAACTGTTGCGGGATGCCGCCGTGCGGTTGGACTGTGTCGTCTCGACCTTGGCGGTTTCCTTGGCAACGGAAGGTGGCGGCGCGGCTGTCTGCTTGCGCTCGACCTTCTTCTTTTCAGGCTCTTCCTTCTTTTCCACCTTCTTCTCGACGGGAGGCGGTGGCGGACGCATGACAGGCAATGGCACCTCGACATTTTCGAGAGCGGCCATCTGTTCCTGCTGAATGGGGTCGATTTCTTCCACCGGCTCGGGCACTTCTTCCGGCAGAGGCTCCGTCACTTCCTGTGGCGGCTCCGGCATCGGTTCAGGCTCGGGCGGCGTTTCCTCGACAACGGGTTCTGGCTGCGGTTCAGGCTGGGGCTGAGGCGCTTCCTCTGGCGGAACTTCTTCCACCTTTTCGGGAACCTCGCTCTTTACCTCCTGCACGTCTTCCACATCATTTGCCTCCACCGTTTCTTCGGTTTCGACAGCTTCGGGAAGGGCGGCAAGCTCGATCATGATGGCCGCAGGCGGTCCACCATCGGCGTCGGGTTCCGGCTGGTCCTGCATTAGGTAGTAAGCCGCCCCAGCATGGACGGAGAGCGTCAAGAGGCCGGCAACTGACCATAGCACCACTTCTCCCAGCCGGGAGCGTCCGGAACGGGGAAAAGACGTGGCACTCATGGCGTCGCTCCAGCAGGCGCGGGTGCAGGTGTGCCGGGGGCAGCGGCGGCAGGCTGCGTTGCAGCCGCAGCATTCTCAAGGCCAACCAGCGCAATCTTCAGGTAGCCGTTGTCTCGCAGCATGTTCATGATTTCCATGAAATGCCCGTAATCCACGGCCTTGTCGGCCCGCAGGAAAATGCGCGTATCCTTGTTGCCGCCGGTGCGCGCATCGAGGCTCGCCGCCAGCGCTTCACGCGCCACGGCGTCGTTGCCGAGATTGAGCGACAGGTCGTTCTTGACGGTCAGATACAGCGGTTCATCCGGGCGCTCGGCGGGCTTGGCCGAGGATGCAGGCAGATCGACATTCACATCGACAGTCGCAAGCGGCGCTGCCACCATGAAGATGATGAGCAGCACCAGCATCACGTCGATGAAAGGCGTGACGTTGATCTCATGGTTTTCGGAGAGTTCGTCCCCTCCGCTTTCACGAATACCACCAGCCATGATCAGCGACCCACGAGCGAGACGGCAGGCTTGGCGGCATTGCCGGGCGGAATACGGCGGAAATCGAGGTCACGGCTGACCAGACGCTCGACGCCAGCGGCAACATCCGCCAGCAGGTGGCGATAACCGGTGATGGAGCGGGCAAAGATATTGTAGATCACCACAGCCGGAATGGCCGCAACGAGGCCGATGGCGGTTGCCAGCAGCGCTTCGGCAATGCCGGGTGCAACGACGGCCAGATTGGTCGTCTGCGATTCCGAGATACTGATGAAGGAATTCATGATGCCCCAGACCGTGCCGAACAGGCCGACGAAGGGCGAGACGGAGCCAATGGTTGCCAGAATACCGGTTCCGCGCGACATGCGACGGCCCGCATGGGTTTCGATGCGACCGAGAACGGAGGACACGCGCTCCTTGATGCCACCGCCATCGGTATGTTCAACCACGGCGTCGGAAAGATGCATTTCATGGGTCGCCATGCGCAGCATGAGAGCAGCCGGGCCACCCTTCTTTTCCACCGCACCCATGGCTTCAGAGAGGGTCTTTGCCTTGTGGATGATCTTGAGCGTGGAACCGGCGCGAATGCGTGCACCAGCCAGTTCGATGGATTTTGCCACCCATACGGTCCATGTGATCAGCGACGCAAAGGCAAGACCGATCATCACGCCCTTCACCACCCAGTCGGCGGCCATGAACATGCCCCAAGGGGACAGATTGTGCGGAATATCGGTGCGCTTTTCAGGCGTGCCCGAAGGCTGCTGCGCCGGGTCGGCAAGGCTTGGCTGAACCAGAGGCTGGCTGGCGGCTGCCGGTGCTGGCTGTTCTGCGGCAGACGTGGGCGCTGTTGGCTGCGGTGCCGGGGCCGCAGGGGTCGGCTGAGCCGAATTCTCGGTTGCTGGCGCTGCGGGAGCAGGAGCGGCAGGGGCCTGTGCCTGTGGTGTTACGGTCTGGCCAGATGCGGCAGGCTCATTGACCGGGGCGGGCGGCGTCGTTTGCGCCACGCCTGCGCCAGCATAAAGGCAGGCAACGAGTGACAGCATGAGTGCGGCAGACCCGCGTCGTTTGCCCGGCAAAGCCTTGAGGTTTGACGAATGGGTCAATTTTTCAGATGCCATCATGATATTCCCGGAGTTCCGTAACAATGCGCCGATCTTCTGCAGCCAGAGCCTGCATTCTCAAACCTTGCAAGCGTTCTGCGCATTCCGCTAACAAAGTTGAGTAGGATTGACAACTAATACCTTGCTGAAACCTGTCCTGTAAACTCCTCTTTTACGAAAACGGCCTTCTGATTCGGCCAGGCTGTTCGTGATGCGGCAAGCCAGGGCGGGAGTTTGCGGGCAATTGAGGACGCCAACCCGGTTTAACGGGGTGGAAATCTTGGCCCCCTAAACTCCGCATCGAACCCGTATTGCGAGACGTCCATGACCAGACAGAGACGGCGAAAGATCATTCGCGCAAGACGCACGGCAACCGGCATTGCGCTGGTGGCAGCGCTGTCCTTCATTGCCGGAATGACCGATGCCATCGGGCTCACGATGTCCGGCGATTTCGTGTCCTTCATGACCGGCAACACCACCCGCGCGGCCCTGTCGCTGCAAGCTGGTGATTATGCCCATGCGGGCATTCTGTTGCTGGCCATTCTCACCTTCGTTGCTGGCAATGCGGGCGGCATCGTCATTGCCTATCGATCCCAAAGGCGCGTTTTCACCGTTCTGTGCTGCGTCGGCCTGCTGCTTTTCGCCGCCGCTCTTTTGCAAATGCAGGAAATGAAGCTCACCCAGTTCTATCTGGTCGTCTTTGCCATGGGCATGATCAATGCCGCTGTCGAACATATCGAGGGCCTGCCGATTGGCCTCACCTATGTCACCGGCGCACTCTCGCGTTTCGGGCGCGGCATCGGAAGGTTCATTCTGGGCGAGCGAAAGCTGGATTGGACGATCCAGATGGTGCCGTGGATCGGCATGGTTGCGGGTGCGATTTGCGGCGCGGTTCTGGCGACAGCCTATTCCGCAATCGCCCTTGCTTGCGTCAGCCTGCTGGTCTTCGTCGTCGCCATTGCCAGCATGTTCATGCCGCCTTCGCTGCGCCGCCGCTACAATCAGGGCGTCGCGATCAGGACCAGTAAATAGGTTCGCAGATTATTTCCGCGAGATCGTCACGAATTTCGTGCCACGCACGCGCACCGTCATTTCGCAGGGTTCGCTATCCGTGCGGTCGCAGAAGCGGGGGTGCATTTTCAGCACGAAGACCATGTTTCCAAAGCGCTGGACGAAATCATAGCTGTAGATCGTGGCGGTGGCGATCATCAGATAGCCGCCTTCCTTGACCTGCACATAGAAATTATAGGGGCAGCCATCATCGTTGCAGGCGCGTGCCTTGTCGCCATCGCAGGTCAGTTCGCCGCGATTGGTGACGGCATCTACCAGCCCGTCATTGTTGATATCGAGCCGTGTTACGAAACCCGGACCGAACTCGGCCACTTTGCATTCCTGGCGAAAATGGTCCTTCTCGTAAATTTCCGGATCGCTGACGAGTTCCTGCTGTGCCAGCGCCACCACCGGAACGGCCAGAAATACCAGCGCTTGAAGCGTTACGAAGAGAAGGCGTTTCACGGCATTTTCCTTTAGGTCTGTTTCGGCTATGGATGCGGGCAGCATGGGACTGTCGCTTTGTCGATCCGGCGACGGAAGATAGGTCCTGTCCCTTGCGTGACACTGACCCTGCGCGCATTATCTGAGGAGCGCCTGCCCATGACCCTTCTGGCCTTTCTCGATTATGCGGGCGTTGCCGTTTTTGCCGCCACCGGTGCGCTTGCCGCCTCCCGCAAGCAGCTGGATCTGATCGGCTTTCTGTTTTTTGCAGCCGTTACCGGCATTGGCGGGGGTACGTTGCGTGATCTGGTGCTGGGCCGCGCACCCGTCTTCTGGGTCGTCAACCCGACCTATATTCTCGTCTGCGTGGTCGTCGCCGCGCTCGTCTATCTGACGGCGCATCTGCTGGAATCCCGCTACCGGCTGCTGATCTGGCTCGATGCCATCGGTCTCTCGGCCTATTGCGTCATGGGCGCGGCCAAGGGTCTGGCCGTCAGCGGCTCTCCCACCGTCGCCATCGTGACCGGCACCATGACGGCCACATTCGGCGGTGTTTTGCGTGATATTCTGGCGGGCGAGCCATCCGTCCTGCTGCGGCCCGAGGTCTATATCAGCTGCGCCCTGATGGGAGCCTGCGTCTTTACCGCTGCCCATGCCATCGGTCTGCCGCTTCTCGTTGCATCCGGTGCTGGCGTTCTGACCGCCTTTGCGATCCGAAGCGGCGCGCTGATCTTCGGCTGGACCTTTCCGCGCTACCATCCCCGTCCCGGCAGACCGCCGGAAGACGTGATGTAAGACAAAGACAAAAGGCGCCCGTGGGCGCCTTGATCATATTCAACAGAGCAACTGGTTCGTCTCAGTGCACGCTGATGGTGCGAAGCTCGTCTTCCGCTGCCTTGAAAAAGGTGCTGGAGCGGTTGTCGGTCAACAGGATCGGCGTGCCATCCGCACCAAACAGGGCCCACAGATCAAGGCCGGGATCGATACTGGGTGCTTCGGGGAAACAACGGTTCACGTCTTCGGCGCGAATTTTGCGGATATATCCGACTTCGCCTGCTCCGATATGAGCCAGCTGGGACTTGGTCAAACGCGCATGCGCTTCTTTCAAGAGCATATTTCAGTCTCCACATTCTAAGACGCCGCGACGTGAGAATCGGTGGCGTGCAGAATCCTACTGTGAGACGGAAATGTTAATTTTCTTCACCACGTTGGAGATTTCCGGTCGCGTCAGATCGATGGAGAGCAGCCCGTTGCGCAAGCGCGCATCATTGACCTGCATCCCATCCGCCAGCACGAAAACCCGCTGGAATTGGCGCGCAGCAATGCCGCGATAGAGATAGTCTTTTGCATCCTGTTCCTGCTGGCGTCCACGGATGACGAGCTGATTGTCAGCCGTCGTCACTTCCAGATCGTCTTCGGAAAATCCGGCCACCGCAATGGTGATTCGCAGGCGCTCGGGGCTGTTTCCCTCGGCGGCTAGGCGTTCGATATTATAGGGCGGATAACCATCATTCGCCTTTGCCATGCGCTCCAGCGTTTTTTCCATGGCATCGAAACCCAGCATCAGCGGGTGCGTGAAAGGTGTCATGCGACTCATATGTTTCAGTCCTTGTACCCAAGCGACGATCGTCAGCCCCGTTTACGGCGGCTTTCCTGCATATGGTAATATAGTGTTTGCAACGCAAGAATGCCGTGCTGCTAAAACTCTGCACTGGCGCGTGCTTGACAAGCTTTCGAAACAGGCCTGAAAAGGCGTGTGATAGAAAAAACAGGACAATCATGGCCGAGCGCAGAAAAATCATTATCGACACCGATCCGGGGCAGGACGACGCAGCCGCCATCATGCTGGCATTGGCAAGCCCGGAGGAAATCGAAGTCCTCGGTCTTTGCGCCGTTGCAGGCAACGTGCCGCTGAAGCTGACCAGCCGCAACATTCGCATCATGCTGGAACTGTGCAACCGCACGGAAATCCCTGTCTATGAAGGCTGCGAGCGCCCGCTGGTCCGCGCACCGATTACTGCCGAGCACGTTCACGGCAGCACCGGGCTGGACGGCCCAACCCTGCCGGAGCCGGTTCTCGAAGCGCAATCGCAAAACGCCATCGACTTCATCATCGAGACGATCCGCCGCGAGCCGGAAGGCACTGTAACACTCTGCACGCTGGGCGCGCTGACCAACATCGCCACCGCCTTACAGAAGGCGCCCGATATTGCGCCGCGTGTAAAAGAACTGGTGCTGATGGGTGGCGGCTTCTTCGAAGGCGGCAACATCACGCCCGCTGCCGAATTCAACATCTATGTCGATCCGCAGGCCGCCGACATCGTCTTTCGGTCCGGCATTCCGCTGGTCATGATGCCGCTCGATGTGACGCACAAGCTGCTGACCACCAAGTCCCGCGTTGCCGCCATCCGCGATATCGGCACCCGCCCGGCGATTGCCATGGCAGAAATGCTGGAATTCTTCGAACGCTTCGACGTGGAGAAATACGGCTCCGACGGCGGCCCGCTGCATGACCCGACCGTGATTGCCTATCTCATCAAGCCGGACCTGTTCGAAGGCCGCGATTGCAATGTCGAGATCGAGGTGAATTCCGAACTCACCATCGGCATGACGGTTGTCGACTGGTGGAAGGTTACGGGCCGTGAACCGAATGCCCGCGTCATGCGCGATGTGGATGCGGATGGCTTCTTCGCGCTTTTGACGGAGCGGTTTGCGCGGATTTGATGGTGAGTTGAGGGCGGGTGCCGCCCTCTCCTCACGTCACCCTCGGGCTTGTCCCGAGGGTCTAACCACGTTTCATGTTGTGGTTCGTTAGATCCTCGGCACAGGGCCGAGGATGACGAGTGGTGGGCACGGTGCTGCCCTTCGAACACTCAAAGCTCATAAAAATCCGCAACGACCTTCCAAGCATCCTCAGCCGTTTCGCAGAAATGCAGCAGATCCATATCATCTGGCGCAATGGTGCCGAAATCAGCCAGCGCTTCAAAATTGATGATGGAGCGCCAGAAAGCCTCGCCAAACAGAATGAGTGGAATGGGTGCCATGCGCTTGGTCTGGATCAGGGTGAGCGTTTCAAACAGCTCGTCCATGGTGCCAAAGCCGCCGGGGAACACCACGACTGCCTTGGCGCGCATCAAAAAGTGCATCTTGCGGATGGCGAAATAGTGGAAGTTGAAGCTGAGGTCCGGCGTCACATGCGGGTTGGGTGCCTGCTCGTGCGGCAGCAGGATGTTGAGGCCGATTGATGGCGCACCGGCTTCCGACGCGCCGCGATTGCCCGCCTCCATCACGCCCGGTCCGCCACCCGTCATGACAACATATTCGCGGTGGTCATGCTTTTCGGATTCACCGGCGCAGAGTTTTGCGAACTTACGAGCCTCATCATAATAAACGGATGCCGCTTCGAGATTCTTTCTCTGCGTTTCGTTGCGCGCCGCCCAGGCTTCGCCGCCCGGTTCGGGAATGCGCGCGCCCCCAAACAGAACGACGGTGGATTTGATGCCGCGCTCGGTCAGGATCATTTCCGGCTTCATCAGTTCCAGTTGCAACCGGATGGGACGCAATTCTTCGCGGCACAGAAAATCGGTGTCGGTATAGGCCAGACGATAGGATGGTGAGGCAGATTGCGGGGTTTTGGGCAGGCCTTCTGCCTGCTGCTTGTCATCCGAGCTGGATTTCAACGGGTCCCAGACGCCATCCTTGCGCCGCAACTTGCCATTTTTCAGTTTTGCCATGTCCATGCCTTTCGTACAGCCGCGCCAAATCACATTGACGCCCTTGAAACACTCGCTTAGAGCAATTGACCATATCCGGCCAGCGCGCGGATGTTTCCCTGTATGTGACGATAGTCAGCGAAGTTTAAGGAATTCTCATGAGCATCTCGGATCTTGGCTCCCTTGAAACAATCATCGAAACCGCATTCGATCATCGCGACAGCGTTACAATATCGACCAAGGGCGAAGTTCGCGATGCCGTCGAAACCTCGCTGAACCTGCTCGATGGCGGCAAGGCACGCGTTGCTGAAAAGCAGGCCGACGGAAGCTGGAAAGTGAACCAGTGGCTGAAAAAGGCCGTGCTTCTGTCCTTCCGTCTCAACGATATGGAGATCGTCACCGGCGGTCCCGGCGAATCCACATGGTGGGACAAGGTGCCCTCCAAATTCGAGAACTGGGGTGAAAACCAGTTCCGCGCCGCAGGCTTCCGCGCCGTGCCGAATGCCGTCGTGCGCCGCTCCGCTTACGTAGCCAAGAACGTCGTGTTGATGCCGTCCTTCGTCAATCTCGGCGCCTACGTCGATGAAGGCACGATGGTCGATACATGGGCGACCGTCGGTTCCTGCGCGCAGATCGGCAAGAACGTCCACCTGTCCGGCGGCGTCGGCATCGGTGGCGTGCTTGAGCCGCTTCAGGCTGGCCCGACCATTATCGAAGACAATTGCTTCATCGGCGCTCGCTCGGAAGTCGTCGAGGGCTGCATCATTCGCGAAGGTGCCGTTCTCGGCATGGGCGTGTTCATCGGCAAGTCCACCAAGATCGTGGATCGCGCCACTGGCTCGATCACCTATGGCGAAGTGCCGCCCTACTCGGTCGTCGTCGCTGGCACCATGCCGGGCAAGCCGTTCCCGAATGGCGAGATGGGTCCAAGCCTCTACTGCGCCGTCATCGTCAAGACCGTGGACGAGAAGACCCGCTCCAAGACCGGCATCAACGAGTTGCTGCGCGACTGATAGAAGTAGACTGACCCATGCACGCCACCGATCCCGTCGCCAATCTCGCCGCCCTCATCCGTTGCCCGTCGGTGACACCCAAAGAAGGTGGCGCGCTGACGCTGCTCGACAGCCTGCTCTCCCCACTCGCCTTTGCGGTGGAGCGTGTGATGGCGACGGAAGAGGGAACGCCTGACGTCGAAAATCTCTACGCCCGGCTTGGCGATCAAGGCCCGCATCTGATGTTTGCGGGCCATACGGATGTCGTGCCCGTGGGTGACGAGACCGCCTGGAGCCATCCGCCCTTTGCCGCTGAAATTGCAGGTGGTGAGATGTTCGGGCGCGGTGCTGTCGATATGAAGGGTGGCATTGCCTGCTTCGTCGCGGCCATTGCACGCCATATCGAAAAACACGGGAAACCTGAGGGCTCCGTGTCCTTCCTCATCACCGGCGATGAAGAGGGGCCGTCTATCAACGGCACATCCAAGCTTCTGGAATGGGCCGCCGCCAAGGGCGAGACATGGGATGCCTGCGTCGTGGGCGAACCCACCAACCCGGACCAGCTGGGCGACATGATCAAGATCGGCCGCCGCGGCTCACTTTCTGGCCGCATCGTGGTTCATGGCGTGCAGGGCCACGCCGCCTATCCGCATCTGGCCGACAATCCCATTCGCGGCCTGCTGCAACTGACCCACGCGCTGATGGACCCGCCCTTCGATAACGGCACGGATAATTTCCAGCCATCCAACCTCGAAGTGACGACCATCGACACCGGCAATGCGGCAACCAACGTCATTCCGGCGAAGGCGACGGCTGCATTCAACATCCGTTTCAACGATACGTGGACGGCAGAGACACTGCGCGCCGAGATCATTCGCCGTCTGGATGAAGCCGCTGCCGATGGCGTGCTGCGCCCGGATCGTTCGCCGGTCACATATGACCTCGTCTGGGCCGACCGCCCAGCCCATGTTTTCCTGACCCGCAACAATGCGCTGATTTCATCGCTGTCGGGCGCGGTGGCAGAAGTCACCGGAAACGAGCCGAAGCTATCGACCACCGGCGGCACGTCCGATGCCCGTTTCATCAAGGACTATTGCCCGGTGGTGGAATTCGGCCTCGTCGGCCAGACCATGCACATGGTGGATGAGCGCGTGGCCGTCGCAGATCTGGAAACCCTGACCCGTATCTACGAGACCTTCCTCGAACGCTGGTTTGACCATGCCGTCGCGTAGCGAGGTTGCGCGCAGTTTAAAGGGCCTTTGGGCGCTGGGAGCGGGCGACCAAGAAGGCATGCAGGCTTTTGATACATTGATTGCGGGCGTGGCGCGCTCATTTCTTGCGATCGTCTGGTCACTACCGGCTATCATTGCCTATTTCATATTTCTAAGGCTGGAGTTTCTCACTGAAACGCCAGATGCCGATCAAGGCAGCGTCGATTTCTACGTCAAAGTCGGTGCAATCGAAGCCGTTGCCCTGATCTTAACGCCGCTTCTGATTTGTCTGTTCGTTCCGCTGTTGAGAATGAACATATCGGCAAGCGCACTGATTGTTCTCACGAACTGGTTTCTGGTGCCATCGAGCTACGTATCAGTCGCTCTCATTTATCTCGCATCTATCTTTGATCAGGCAGGTAAGTTGAGTTCGATAATTTCCCTTGTGGTGCTTGCTGGAGGATTTCTGCTGCTCGCCGCATGGCTTTGGACTGTGTTAAGAACCGCAAGTGGCGCGCATGTGTGGAAAATCTTTTGTCTGCTCGTTCTCACACTCGCACCGCAGTCTTTGATCAGCACGGCTTTGGCGAGCTTTCTAGGGATATCCCCTGCCTATGAATAGATTTGCGAAGAGCGCGCGGGGACATCATGCCATCGTATAACGAGATAACCTTATACGTTAGAGGCCTGTGGCTGCTGTTTCTGGGCGATCCGGCTGGTGGGCGTTTGCTGGATTTGACGGATCGCGGCATGGCCCGGTCTTTCTATGCGGCCCTGTGGTGCCTGCCGTCCATGGCCCTGTCATGGTACTGGTGGCATGAGGCCTATCTGTCCGTTTTGCCGAAAGGTGTCGGCACCGGCGCCATCTTCTTTTTGCGGCTGGCCATGGTCGAGGCCATCTGCTGGATGGTGCCGCTGATCCTCATCGGGCTCTTGCTGGTGGCATTCGGTGCCAAGCAGAAGTTTTCCGCCCTCGTCGTCGTCGCCAACTGGCTGTCGCTGCCCTTTTCCTATGCCTATGCAACGCTGATCCTGATCGCGCTGCTGGTTCCTTCCTTGCAGGGTTTGGTCGCGATCCTGTGGTTTTCGCTGTTGCTGACGCTGGTCTTCAGCTTTTCCCGTATCGTGAAGTTCTTCGTGCGGGAACAGCCCCTGCTCGTCGCCGCACTCGTCATGACACTGCTCATTCCCGGCATGATCCTGTCGGAAGTGCTGCAACGCTTTCTGGGCGTCTATCCCAGCTGAAGACTGGTTTGTGAATCGTTTCATTACAGGCGTGGCGGGCGTGGCTCACCCCCTCTGTCCTGCCGGACATCTCCCCCACAAGGAGGGAGATCGGCAAGACGCAAACGCGTGCCTCACCAGCAGGGTTAAAGATGGGCGAGAGCTAGCAACAAGTCGATCTCCCCACCTGTGGGGAGATGTCCGGCAGGACAGAGGGGGGGTGAGCCAAACCCGCCACCGCCTACTGTCGCCTGGCTTCCGCAAAAATCAGCGTTCAGGCACAACCTCGCCATCTTCCTTGGTGAAGCGACCGATGCTGCCATCGGCCAGAATATCCAGCACGAGTTCCGACGGGCGGCAGAGGCGCGCGCCCTTGTCCGTCACCACGATAGGCCGGTTTAGAATGATTGGATGCGCTTCGATGGCATCCAGCAAGGCATCGTCGCTCAAGCTCTCGTCCGAAAGGCCAAGCTCCGCATAGGGCGTGCCTTTTTCCCGCAGGAGGCTGCGCAGCGGCACGCCGATCTTTTGCGCAAGAGAGACGATCTCGGCGCGTGATGGCGGCGTCTTCAGATATTCGATGATAACGGGTTCTTCGCCAGATTGGCGGATCATGGCCAGCGTGTTGCGCGACGTGCCGCAGGCGGGGTTATGATAGATCGTCACCGTCATTGTTCGTCTCCGTTCTGGGCAGGCGCGGCGGTATCACGTCAGGATAATCGACCTGCATGAAATAGAGGCCATCAGGCGGGGCGACCGGGCCGCAGGCCTTGCGGTCACGCGCCTCCAGCGCTGCTTTCACATCATCGACCGTCATGCCGCCATCACCGGCCAGCTTCAGCGTGCCGGCAAAGGAGCGGATCTGATTGTGCAGAAAGCTTTGCGCCGTCGCGCGGATCTCGATCAGGTCGCCATCGCGCGTCACATCCAGCCGGTCGAGCGTTCTGACCGGACTGTTGGCCTGGCAGTGAACGGAGCGGAAGGTGGTGAAATCATGCCGACCGACCAGCGTCTGGGCTGCCGCATGCATGACCTCATGGTCGAGGTCTTTCGACACCCACCAGGCCCGCTTGTGTTCCAGCGCCAACCGGGATTTGCGGCAGATGATGCGGTAGAGATAGTGGCGGCGCAGCGCCGAAAAGCGTGCGTCGAAATCCTCGGTGACAGCTTCAACATCGAGAACCGAAACTGCCTCTCCGGCCATGGCCAGATGCGCATTCAGCGCGTTGCGCAGCTTGTAAGGCTCCCAGGCGCGGATGAGGTCGACATGCACAACCTGACCCCTGGCGTGAACGCCAGAATCGGTGCGGCCTGCGCCACGAAAGCTGACCGTCTCTGTCGTCAGCGACAGCACGGCTGCTTCCAGCGCGCCCTGAACGGACGGACCATTGGTCTGTCGCTGCCAGCCGAAATAGGGGGAACCGTCATATTCGACGGTCATGCGGAAGCGTGGCATCAGCCGAGCCTCGTACCGACAGCAACGGGCGTACCGCGCAGGAAGTCTGCGGCCAGCATCGGCTTACCACCCGCCTTTTGCAGACGCACCAGCCGTACCGCACCGCTTCCGCAGGCGACCGTCAGGGCATCGTCCAGAACGGAGCCAGCTTCGCCCATGCCGCTTGCCAGTTCCGTCTCCAGAACCTTCACACGCTCCGCCTTGCCATTGATCTCCATTTCGAACCAAGCGCCGGGAAAGGGCGAGAGGCCGCGAATGTGATTGTGCACATCCTGGCTGGACCAGGAAAAATTGATGCGGGTCTCGGCCTTGTCGATCTTGGCGGCGTAGAGAACGCCCTCTTCCGCCTGCGGTGTCAGCGGCAGATCGCGATCTTCAAGCTTCAGCATCGCCTCGCGCATCAACCGCGCACCCGCCAGCATCAGGCTGTCATGCAATTCGCCAGCGGTCGTGTTCGGACCGATGGCAACCTTTGCCGTCAGCGCGACGGGGCCGGTGTCCAGCCCCTTTTCCATCTGCATCACCATCATGCCGGTTTCGGTATCGCCAGCCATAATCGCGCGCTGAATGGGGGCCGCGCCGCGCCAGCGCGGCAGCAGCGAGGCGTGACCATTGTAGCAACCAAGGTCTGTGCCATTCAAAATGGCCTCTGGCAGCAGCAGGCCATAGGCAACGACGACGGCCACGTCAGCATTGAAGGCCTTGAACTCCACCCTGTCTTCTTCCGCCTTGAAATTTAGCGGCGTCAGCACCGGAATGCCGAGCAATTCGGCAGCCTGATGCACGGGCGATTTCTGGAGATCGAGCCCGCGACGACCACCGGGCCGTGGCGGCTGCGTATAGACAGCGGAGATCTGATGGCCCGCATCGACCAGCGCGCGCAGCGTGGGAACGGAAAATTCCGGTGTTCCCATGAAAATAATGCGCAGTGCCATGCTCGCCCCCTGCCCTCAAAGACCCGATATGCCGACCGCCAAGTCAGGCAAATCAGACTTTTGCGCGGGCCGCCTTGGTGAATTTCTTGATGACCATATCCCGTTTCAGGCGGGAAATGTGGTCGATGAACAGAACACCGTTCAGATGGTCGATTTCATGTTGCAGACAGGTGGCCAGAAGGCCATCGGCTTCCACCGTCTGCTGTTTGCCGTCGCGGTCGATATAGCCAACCGTCAGCGAAGCTGGACGCTCCACCTCGGCATAATAATCCGGAATGGATAGACAGCCCTCCTCATAGGTCGAAACATCGTCCGACACTGTGAGGATTTCCGGGTTGATGAAAACGACCGGCTTGCGGTCTTCGTCTTCGCGCGAGATGTCGATGACCAGCATGCGGCGCGGCACGCCGATCTGGATGGCGGCAAGGCCGATGCCCGGCGCATCATACATGGTTTCCAGCATATCATCGGCAAGACGCACGATCTCGGCATCCACCCGTTCGATAGGCTTGGATTGCTGGCGCAACAACGGATCAGGCAAAATAATAAGCGGTTTGATGGTCATGGCTTCCCATAACGCATCTCATCTTTGGAGGAAACAAAAAATAAAGGCCCGGAATAAGGTCTGTTTCAGCGATCCATAGGACTCAATTAGGCCCCAGAAATGTTCTTGGTTTGATCTTACGAATCACGAGAAATCTGGTAGATTTGCGCATGAACATCGATCTCACTGCCCTTGGTACGACAGCTTTCAGTCTCGGCGACCTGCATATATCGGTCGGCGCTTTGCTCGGCATCATCGTCGCAGGCTGTCTGGTGGCTGCCGCCTTCGTCTGGCGCAGACCGCCTGTCGTCGATCAGTCGCGCGATGAAATCACCGAGCTTCTCAGAACCCAATCGGAACTGCATGGCCGCATCGCCGCCATGACGGAAAGCCTGAGCGCCCGCCAGAACGAGATGAGCCAGACGCTGAACGACAGGCTGGACGGCATGTCGCAGCGCATCGGCACCACCTTGACGGAGCAGACACGCTCCACGCACGAGAATCTCAGCAAGTTGCAGGAACGCCTCGCAGTCATCGATGCCGCGCAGGGCAATATTCAGGACCTGGCCAAGGACGTCATCGGCCTGCAGGCGATCCTCAACAACAAGCAGACGCGCGGTGCGTTCGGGCAGGCGCGTATGGAAGCGCTGATTGCCGACGCGCTGCCCTCCGGCTCCTATAGCTTGCAGCCCACACTTTCGAACGGGTTTCGTCCTGATTGCACGATCAAGATGCCGAACAATGCGCCACCGCTGGTTATCGACGCCAAGTTTCCGCTGGAAGCATGGAATGCGCTGAAGGCGGAAGAGGGGGCCGACGGCAAACGCGCCGCCACCCAGCAGTTTCGCCGCGATATGGAGGTGCATATTCGCGATGTCGCGGACAAATATCTCATATCAGGCGAAACGCAGGATACGGCCTTCATATTCGTTCCCTCGGAATCGATCTTTGCCGATATCCACCAGCATTTCGAAAATCTGGTTCAGCGCGCCCACCGCTCGCGCGTGGTGATCGTCTCGCCATCCTTGCTGATGCTCTCCGTGCAGGTCATCCAGTCGGTGCTGAAAGACCAGCGAATGCGCGAACAGGCGCATCTCATTCAGGGCGAAGTGGCGATGCTGATGGATGATGTGCGGCGTCTGGACGAGCGGACCCGCAAATTGCAGGCGCATTTCGGGCTGGTGCAGAAGGATGTGGACATGATGCTGACCTCGTCAGACAAGGTGCTGGCGCGCGGTATCAAGATCGAAAGCCTCGATTTCGCACCATCGCAAAAGGAAATCGCCCATCTGGAGGCCGAACAGTTGCGGCGCATCGCGGATGTGCGCGCTGGCACCGCCAAGCTGAGGGTGGTTGACGACGAGTGATCCACTCGGCAAAGTCGCCTTCTTTTTCGTCCCTTATGGAATGACCCGCATGATCACAGTTTTCGGCTCCATCAACATGGACCTCGTTGCCATTTCCGACCGCCTGCCAAAGCCGGGCGAGACGGTGACTGGCAAGACATTTTCGACCGCAGCCGGTGGCAAGGGTGCCAATCAGGCGCTGGCGGCACGCCGGGCGGGTGCAGAGGTGAAAATGGCGGGTGCCGTTGGCGACGATAGTTTCGCTGCGCCTGCCCTGACCCTGCTGCGTGATGCAAGGGCGGACCTGTCACTGGTCAAGACCGTTGCCGTCCCCACCGGAACCGCCGTTATCCTCATTGGTGAGGGCGGTGAAAACATGATTTCGGTCATTCCCGCCGCCAATGGCGAAGTCTCGGAAGCCGATGCAGAACGCGCCCTCTCTGAAATGGCGGCAGGCGATATCCTGATGTTGCAGTTCGAGGTTCCCGCCGAAGCCATCGAAGCCGCGCTGAAGGCCGCCAAGGCAAAGCGCGTGACCACGCTCATCAACACCGCGCCGCTGACGTCTGAGGCGCAGCGCCTGTCGCGACTGGCGGATGTCGTCATTGCCAATGAGACTGAATTCGAACTGCTGATCGGCAAAAACGGCCTGTCTTCCGACCAGCGGGAGAAGGAACTCGCCGCCCTGCATGACGAAACTGGCCAGACGCTGATCGTCACGCTGGGCGCAGAAGGCGTGATTGCCATTCGCAACGGCAAGCTCGTCAAGGCCAAGGGCCTGAAGATCGAGCCGGTCGATACGGTCGGTGCGGGTGATACGTTCTGCGGCTATCTGGCCGCGAGCCTCGATGCCGGTCTGGATTTCGAGGCAGCGCTTCGCCGTGCTGCCGTCGCCGGTTCGCTGGCCTGCACCAAGCCCGGCGCCCAGCCATCCATTCCCGTCGCATCCGAGGTGGATGCGAAGATTTGACAATCAGGTGCGGATGAAGGTGAGATAGGCGGAGCTGCGACCCTCACGCTTCGCCTTGTTCTCGTAACGCGTGCCCGGCCAATTGGCGAAGGGCGTCGTCCAGTCGGCAGAGACCTGCGCCGTCCATTCGAAACCGCCATGGGCGGCGCAATGCTGCAGCGTCCAGTTGATATAGGTGTCGATATCGGAGGCGAAGCAGAACTTGCCGCCGGGCTTCAGCACCCGGTGGAACCGCGCCAGATTGACGTCCGATACGAAACGGCGCTTCCAATGCTTCTTCTTCGGCCATGGATCGGGATAGAGCAGATCGATATGGTCGATGCACGCATCCGGCAACCAGTCCAGCAATTGCGTCGCGTCGTCGTCATAGAGGCGGATGTTCATCAGCTCGCGCTCTTTCACGCTGCCCAGAAGCTTTGCCATGGAATTGACGAAGGGCTCGACGCCGATGAAACCGGTATCAGGATTTTCAGAGGCGCGGTGAATCAGATGCTCACCACCGCCAAAGCCGATTTCGAGGCGAATGGATTTCACATCGGCGGGAAAAAGCGCCGCGAGGTTTTTGGGCGGCTGCGTCGCCAGGTCCACCTTCAGCAAAGGCAGAAGGTTCTCGATCGTATCGACCTGCTGGTTGCGCAGCGGCTTGCCTTTACGCCGGCCAAAAAACGCTTCCGTTGCGCGTGAACGCCGCTCTTCCGTCATGTCAACACTCTCAGCAAATGGATAACCCGCACCGCGCCTGTTTATGGCGCTGTGCGGGTTTCAAAACCTTCAGACCGTATCTCTCAATCAACGGCGATTGACAAGCCTTATGCGGCTTTCAATGCATCCTTGAGCGGCTTGACGAGATCCAGCTTCTCCCAGGAGAAGGAACCGTCACGACCGGCCTTGCGACCGAAATGGCCGTAGGAGGACGTCTTTGCGTAGATTGGCTTGTTGAGGTCAAGGTGGCGACGGATGCCGGAAGGAGACAGATCCATGACCTTGCGGATCGCTGCTTCGACTTCGTCTTCGCTCAGCTTGCCGGTCTGGTGCAGATCGACATAGACCGACAGCGGCTGGGCCACGCCGATGGCGTAGGACAGCTGAATGGTGCAACGTTCTGCGAGACCAGCAGCCACGACGTTCTTTGCGAGATAGCGGGCAGCATAGGCAGCCGAACGGTCGACCTTGGTCGTGTCCTTGCCGGAGAATGCACCGCCGCCGTGTGGGGCTGCACCGCCGTAAGTGTCCACGATGATCTTGCGGCCCGTCAGGCCCGCGTCACCATCAGGACCACCGATCACGAACTTGCCGGTCGGGTTGATGTACCACTGGCAATCATTGGCGATCTTGAGGTCGCCAAGAGCTTCGCGGATGTAAGGCTCCACGACGTCGCGAACCTTCTTCGAATCCCAGCTGGCATCCAGATGCTGCGTGGAGAGAACGATGGAGACTGCTTCGGATGCCTTGCCATCGACGTAGCGCACGGTCACCTGGCTCTTCGCGTCAGGGCCAAGCTTTGCAGCTTCGCCTTCGCCGCTCTTGCGGGCGGTGGCCAGAAGCTGAAGAATGCGGTGCGAATAATAGATCGGGGCCGGCATCAGGTCCGGCGTTTCCTTGCAGGCGTAACCGAACATGATGCCCTGGTCGCCAGCGCCTTCGTCACCCTGCTTGTCGGATGCATTGTCCACGCCCTGCGCGATGTCGGCAGACTGTGGGTGCAGCAGCACGTCGATCTTGGCCGTCTTCCAATGGAAGCCGTCCTGCTCGTAACCGATGTCACGAATGGCCTTGCGCGCCGCAGCCTTGAACTTGGCCGGGTTGATGACCGGATGGCCGCTCGCGTCCTTCAGGACGTTGCCTTCCTTGTCTTTCTTCAACAGCGTGTCGGGAACGCGGACTTCGCCAGCGATAATCACGCGATTGGTCGTGGCAAGCGTTTCGCAAGCAATGCGCACAGTCCACGGATCGACGCCGGTCTTGGCGGCTTCACGATAGATGAGATCGACGATTTCATCGGAAATGCGGTCACACACCTTGTCAGGGTGACCTTCAGCAACAGACTCGCTGGTGAACAGGTAATTAGCGCGCATGCGGGATTCCCCTCAAAGAAGTGTCTTCCGGTTTGTTAGTCAGTTTGGTCGAAAAAAACAAGGACACAACGACATAAATATATCTTTATATGAGAATTCCTAACTCATGCTTACCCAATAAAAAACGGCCCCGAAGGGCCGTTGTAGTCGTCCGACTGTTTTGAAGCCGTGAAATTACTCGGCGTCGCCTTCGGCGGCCAGCGCCTTGACCAGATCGACGATGCGGCGGCGAACCTTGGGATCGTTGATCTTCACGAAGGCGCGGTTCAGCTGCAGGCCTTCGGAGGAAGACAGGAAGTCGACCACGTAGTTGGAGCTGGTTGCTTCGGCCATGCCGGTTGGGTTGACAGCCTGGTCGCCCGGCGCATCTTCGAAGAAGAAGGAAACCGGAACGTTCAGAATGCCGGAAATGTTCTGCAGGCGGCTGGCGCCAACGCGGTTCGTTCCCTTTTCATACTTCTGAATCTGCTGGAAGGTGATGCCAAGGCTCTCACCCAGCTTTTCCTGGCTCATGCCCAGCATGGTGCGGCGGAGGCGGATGCGGCTCCCGACATGAATGTCAATCGGGTTCGGCTTCTTCTTGTTCTCTGTCATTGTTATGGTCCTGACATTCAGTTTATTCGGGGTTATCGACTACACACCTGTGCAAATCCTGAACTGTAGGATTGTCGCAACACGGAATATATCATGTGCGTTGTGCAACCTAACAAGTTCACTATGCAATTTTAGGGGTTTTTGGTCAATTCTTCCGATTCATCAAACCAATCCTTGAAATGAATGCGATGACGAGTAATAGACCAAAGAACAACCAAAAGTGCATTTGTCGCATATCTGCGGTCATCACGCCAGTAGCGTGACTACTTAAAGTAGAATCGATTATTCCCTTTTGACCGTAGTCAAGACCTGCGACAATTCGCCCCAGAGGGTCTATAAAGGCCGAAATGCCCGTATTGGCCGCGCGAATCACCGGAACGCCGGTTTCGACCGCGCGGATTCTCGCCTGCTGAAAATGCTGATACGGGCCCGGCGTATTGCCGAACCAGCCATCGTTGGTGACGTTGACGATGGCCGTCGAGGTGGCGATGTCAGATGGCACTTCGCCCGGAAAAATGATCTCATAGCAGATGAAGGAATCGAGCTTCTTGCCCGATGGCAGTGTGATCGGCTCCCGCGTCACCGCCGGTGAAAAGCCACCCGGCAGGCTGATCAGATTGTTGATGCCGAAATTGCGCAGCACATTCTCGAACGGCACATATTCACCGAATGGCACGAGGTGCACCTTGTCGGTCGCACCGATGATCTGGCCCTGGCTATCGATGGCATAGACCGAATTATAATAGCGTGGCGCATGGCCCGCCCCCGCATCTTCCATCCGCACCGCACCGGTCAACAGGATTTGCCCGTCTTCCAGCGTCTTGGCGATCTCTTCCAGTGCGTCCGGGTTCTGGGTCAGAATGAAGGGAACCGAGGTTTCCGGCCAGACGATGATGTCCGCCCGCTTCTGGCCTGCCGTCGGCGGCAGCGCAGACAGGCGCAGATGCTCCTTGAAGATTTCCGCCCGGTCCTCGTTCAGCATCTTGCGGGACTGATCGATGCCGGGCTGCACGATCCGAACGGTCAGCGCATCATCGGCAACCGGCAGCGGTTGCTGCAAACGGTTAGCACCGTAACCGAGATGTGCCGCCAGCATCAGCAGGGCGATGGACAGGCCCGGAAGCATGCCTTTCTTCGTTCCCAACAGCGCCGGGCTGGAAAAGACGAAGACGGCCACCATCGACATGCCGAAAATGCCGATCAGGTTGGATGTCTGCATCATCATCGGAATGGGCATCAGGCCGTAGCCCACCGTATTCCATGGAAAGCCGGTGAGAATGAAGCTGCGCAGCCATTCGATCAGGCCGAAGGATGCAGCCAGTGCAGCGATCCTGCCCCAGCCATCCGACCACAACAGGTTGGCCAGCATGACGGCAAGCCCGTAAAATATGGCTAGGCAGGCGGGAAGGCCGAGAATGGCGAGCGGCAGGGCCCAGGCGAATTCATCCGCCTCCAGCAGCAGCGCATTGCCCAGCCACCACAGGCCCGCCACGAAATAGCCGAGGCCGAACAGCCAGCCTATGACGAAGGTTTTCCAGCCACGAGACCAGACGCCACCCTCGGGACTGCCCGTGGTGCCATCGATCAACCAGACCAGCAGCGTGAAAGAGATGAAGAGGGCCGCGAAGAAACCGAAGGGCGGAAAGGCAAGCGCACCCACGGCACCGGCAAGAATGGCGGTGATTGTGCGGCCAAAACCACTACTCAACATGATCTTGCCCGCCAGCCGCTCCATGCAGTCTCCACCTTGTTAAGGCACCGTCCGACACAAGATACACGGGAGGCGACACCGTCTGCTTAACGGGACTTACTGTAAAAAAAAGCGCGCGTCCACAGGCTCCACTTCGCCTATTTTACAGACACGCACCGGCCTGAAACAGAAAGGCCGCAGAACGAACAGTCCGCGGCCTTCAATCTGAAATCATTGCCTTAAATTCAGGCGGACGCACTATCCGCACGGCTGGTCGGAGATGGCAGCGCCAGCACGACATCGCTGACCGCTTCGGCAGGCGCCTGATCATCCTCGCCCTCGGAAGACTGGTTGCGCACGATGCGCACGCCCTTGATGCGGCGGGAATCGGCATCCAGAATATGGAATTCGAAACCGGATACCGCCCGAACCACTTCACCCTTGACCGGAATACGGCCCAGCGCGAAGAAAATCAGACCGCCCAGCGTATCGATTTCCTCGATATGCTCGCGCACATCGAAATCCGGGCCGATGGCCTCGGCCAGTTCGGTCAGTTCGGCACGCGCATCGGCAATCAGCACGTCGGCGGACAGGCGCGAGAACATCGTCTCGTCCTTATCGTGCTCGTCATCGATATCGCCAATGACCATTTCCACGATGTCTTCATGGCTGACCAGACCGTCAGTGCCACCATATTCATCGATGACCAGCGCCAGCTGGGTGCGCTGCGCCTGCATGGTCTTGAGAAGCGTCGACGCCAGCATGGACGGTGGCGCAAAGAGGATTTTGCGGATGATGCCCGCTTCCGCCAGCGTTTTTTCCAGATCGACGCGGGCAAGGTCGAAATTGGCGCGGGGCGATTTTGCCGCCTTGGCTTCACCCGCCGCGCTAGCACGCGAACCGACGCGGCGCTTGTTGCGGGCCTGCTTGCCGATGAAGGACAGAAGATCGCGAATATGGATCATGCCCTTGGGGTTATCCAGCGTCTCGTCATAGACAGGCATGCGCGAGCGGCCCGTTTCTTCAAACAGGATCATCGCTTCGCCGATGGTCATGTCCTGATCGAGCCCGTCAATATCGACGCGCGGGATCATGATGTCCTCGACGCGGACTTCCCGGAAACGCAGGATGTTGTTGAGCATTGCCCGCTCTTCGGGCGTGAACGCGGCACCGATTTCGGTATCGGTCATCAGCGCGTCGGTAATGTCTTCTCGAAGACGCTCGCCCTGCGATGGCTTTAGAAGCCTCGAGATGCGAGACCAGATGCTGGCTCTGGGTTTGGCCTGATAGTCCTGCCGTAAGGGACTACTGCCCTCCTCCGATGAGGATTGTTCCCCGGTGTCTTTGCCCTCCAGGGGCGGTCGTGCCGAATGTTCGTTCATGGTCCCAAACTGTTAAATCAAAGCGGTTCCTGTCCCGCATAGGGATCAGATAGACCAAGCTTCGCCAAAATGCGAGTCTCAAGCCCTTCCATTTCTTCCGCTTCTTCGGTGTCCAGATGATCGTAACCGAAAAGATGCAAAAATCCATGCACCAGAAGATGTGTCAAATGATCCTCGAAACTCTTCTCCAGATCAAAGGCCTCGCGCTCAACAGTCTCGCGCGCGATGACGATATCACCCAGCATCGGCCCCGGCATGCCGCCCGGCTCCAGCGGATAGGCCGGAAAAGACAGGACATTCGTCGCCTTGTCCTTGTCGCGCCATTCGGCATTGATTTCACGAATGGCTTCGTCATCCGTAAAGACCAGCGACAGCTCGACCGGCTGTTTCGGAAAGGGCTGATTCTCTTCCGATTTTAGAAAATCGACAGCCGCATCTAGCACCTTCGTGCTGAAGACATAAAGCTCTTCTTCCGAGGTCCAGCTTTCGGCCTCGACACTTATTTGAATATCCAGCACAGTCATGCTTATGCTTTTTAGTTCCTGTTAGCGGCTGTAACAAAATATTTTTGAAGGCCGCTTCTATCATGAAACGTCTTCTCAGTGTTCCGTCATCCTCGGGCTTGTCCCGAGGATCTAATCACGTTGAGACACATGAGGCGTAGCAGATCCTCGGGACAAGCCCGAGGATGACGAAAATCTAAAATCACATGCCTCTTGGCAGGCTTTCATCCGGCACTGCCGTCTGAGCTTCATAGGCGCGGACGATGCGTGCGACCATCGGATGGCGAACGACATCGACGTCCTTGAAGCGGACGACGGACACACCCTCGACATCGGGCAGGATTTGCAGCGCTTCCACGAGGCCGGATTTCACGCCGCGTGGCAAGTCCACCTGGCTTGGGTCACCGGTCACGATCATGCGGCCGTTTTCACCCAGACGCGTCAGAAACATCTTCATCTGCATCGTCGTGGTGTTCTGGGCCTCATCGAGAATGACGGCGGCATTGGCAAGCGTGCGTCCGCGCATGAAGGCGAGCGGCGCAATTTCGATGACGCCCGCCTGAATGGCACGCTCCACCTTGTCGCCCGGCATCATGTCGTAGAGCGCGTCATAGAGCGGACGAAGGTAGGGATCGACCTTTTCCTTCATATCGCCGGGCAGGAAGCCCAGACGTTCACCCGCTTCCACCGCTGGACGCGACAGGATGATACGATCCACCACGCCCCGTTCCAGAAGCTGCGCAGCATGGGCCACGGCCAGATAGGTCTTGCCCGTACCGGCAGGACCGACACCGAAGACAAGCTCCGACTGTTCCAGCGCCCGCATATAGACGTCCTGCGTCGGTGTGCGCGCTGCGATGGTCTTCTTGCGGGTGGAGATTTGCGCCATGGAGACCTTGGCTTTGCGTTCCATGGTCGGCAGGGTCAGCTGGTCATCCGCAGCCACCGCCATGCGGATGGCACCTTCGACGTCCGATTCCTCGACACTTCCGCCCTTCAGCAGACGCTGATAGAGGAAATCCAGCGCCCTGCGTGCCTGATTGGTGGCAACCAGTTCACCGGTAATGGCAACGGAGTTGCCGCGCGGGCGCGCATCGATGTTCAGTCGCTGTTCCAGCAATTTCAGGTTTTGATCGAACTGACCGAATAGCTCTCCGGCTATCCTGTTATTCTCGAACGTGAGGACGAAGTGATTGGCGTCGGTCGCGGCTGGGCGTGGCTGGCGCGATGAGGGTGATACCAATTCGTGTGCGTTCAAGCGGTCAGGCTCCCGTCCTAATCAGTGTGGGTTCCTCACTCTAGCTTTATGCCACCTCGGCAAACAAGCTGTTTGGACCCGTTGCGGTGATTCGTACATGAATAATGTCGCCGATTTTCATGTCGTTTGCATCAAGATTCACAGATTGTAGCCAAGGAGATCGTCCGATCAACTGGCCAGGCATCCGGCCCGGCTTTTCCAGCAGCACATCCATGGTCTTGCCGACCAGCGATCCGGCAAAGTCATGCTGCTGTTTCAGCAACAAAGCCTGTAGTCGCTCCAGCCTTTCGGCCTTCACATCCTCGGGTACCTGATCGGTCAAATCCGCCCCCGGTGTGCCGGGGCGTGTCGAATATTTGAACGAAAAGGCCTGCGCGTATTTCACATGATCCACGATGGCGAGCGTATCTTCGAAATCCTGATCCGTCTCACCGGGGAAACCAACAATAAAATCCCCGGACATGGCAATATCAGGGCGGGCGCCACGAATCTTTTCAATAAGCCTAATATACTCCTCGCCGGTGTGGCGACGGTTCATGGCTTTCAGAATTCGGTCCGAGCCGGATTGCACCGGTAGATGCAGATAGGGCATCAGGCTGCGCAGATCGCGATGCGCGCCAATCAGCTGATCATCCATGTCACGCGGGTGGCTGGTGGTGTAACGCAGTCGGGCAAGACCGGGGATTTCGGCCAGACGATACAGCAGTTCGGCAAGGCCCCATTGCTCGCCCTTTGGGCCGGTTCCCCGCCAGGCATTGACGTTTTGGCCAAGCAGCGTGATTTCGCGCACGCCGGCATCCGCCAGCTTCATGGCCTCATCGACGATCTGGTGCACGGGCCGCGAGACTTCCGACCCGCGCGTATAGGGCACCACGCAGAAGGTACAAAACTTGTCGCAGCCTTCCTGCACCGTCAGAAAGGCTGTTACGCCACGCGCGCGCAGCTTCGACTTTTCCGCGACCGGCAAATGGTCGAACTTGTCTTCAACCGCATATTCGGTTTCGATGACGCGCTCGCCGCCACGCACGCGCTTCAAGGCTTCCGGCAGGCGGTGGTAGGTCTGCGGGCCGATGACCACGTCGACCGCCGGTGCACGGCGCAGAATTTCCTCGCCCTCGGCCTGCGCCACACAACCGGCAACGCCGATCATGAATTCGCGGCCCTGCTCCTCGCGGGATTTCTTCATGTCGCGAAGACGGCCCAGTGCGGAGTAGACCTTCTCGGCAGCCTTTTCGCGGATGTGACAGGTATTGAGAAGAACCAGATCCGCCTCGCCCATGTCTTCGGTCGGCACGTAGCCGTCCTTCGCCAGAGCATCGCTCATGCGAACGGAATCATAGACATTCATCTGACAGCCATAGGTCTTGATAAAGACCTTACGGCTGTTTGCGCCTTCGCGAAGAGCAGTTGGGGCGGCCTCGAGGCCGATCGTTTCCTGGGTCATGGCCGCTATCTAATGATTTTGAGCGCCAGATTAAACAGAAAAATGTGGATTCACAGCATCGGACCGAAAAGTGTATCGCGGTTTTCCGACAGTCCGATGCTGAAAACAGGGAATCAACGAGACTTTCGCCATCCGCCGCGCAAAGAGAAATTGAGCATGGACCTTAGAGACGCCGTCGCATCCGCGCTCAGGGTCTTGCGATTATCGCCCCGGTGGAAGGGAATGGCGTCGCCAAAGGAGACGTCCACATCGATAGCGCCCGCCTTCATCAACCCGAAAAGCGATGGCAGCAATTCCAGACTGCCGGGCCAGGCTGCAACGCTGCGGTGGTAACGCCCCATCGCCATGCCCTGAATGCCGGTATAGGCAATGGCCACGGGCTGGACATAGACCATCTGCCCTGGCACCTGATCGGCAGCACTGGAGGCTGCACCGAACAGCGACGACTTGATGGGCAGCAGCCGGTTGCCGTCGGATGTTGTCCCTTCCGGAAACAGAACGACGATTTCGCCACCTGCCAGACGTTCCGCGATCTCATTGACCTGCACGCCTGCGGCACGCTTCTGCTCGCGCGCTACGAAAATGGTTTTCTGCAAACGGGCCAAAACCCCAAAGATTGGCCAGTGGCGCACTTCCGTTTTGGCAATAAAGGCCACGTCGGCCACGCTGCCGACAATCATGATGTCCTTCCACGACACATGATTGACCACCAGAAGCAGCGGCTTTGCCCGCTCCAGCGAGCCGTGAACATGAACCTTGATGCCCAGCCCGTGGCAGGCGACCCTGTGCCACCAGCGCGGCAGACGACGCCTGATCGGCCAATCGAAACAAAGGGCCAGAAGCTGCACCGGCAGCAGGACCAGTGTCACCAGCGCCAGAAGGACACCCAGATAGATAACCCGCAGCCACATCATCGCTTCATTCGCTCCGTGGCCCCATGTCCGGTTCAGTTTTCTTCGGGCTTGAGCGGAACACCATAGAGTTCGAGCCTGTGATCCACCAGCTTGAAGCCGTGTTCACGGGCGATCTTTTCCTGAAGCGCTTCGATTTCCGGGGAATGAAACTCGATCACCACACCATGCTTGAGATCTATCAGGTGATCGTGATGCTCTTCCGGCATTGTCTCATAGCGCGAACGGCCATCACGAAAGTCATGCCGCTCGATGATACCGGCATCCTCGAACAGCTTGACCGTGCGATAGACCGTGGAAATGGAGATACGCGGATCGACCGCGGACGATCGACGATACAGCTCTTCGACATCTGGGTGATCGTCGGATTCCTGGAGAACGCGGGCAATCACACGACGCTGATCGGTCATGCGCATACCGCGCTCGGCACAAAGTTCTTCCAGGGTTTTAGAGAGGTCTATCACGTCGTCCGGCTTCCAGATGCTTCCGTTGGATGGCGCAAAGCGCTGATTTCAATGTCTACACGAACTAGCGAAGATCACGACGCATGACAAGCGCCGTCGATTTCGTACCGTCTTTCGCTGTGTAATACGCCTGCCGCTCGGCGACCGTCTTGAAGCCGAGCTTTTTATAGAGACCGATGGCCGACAGATTACCGCCATCCACCTCCAGAAACATGGTTTCCGCGCCGCGCATGCCCGCTTCGCGCATCGCCGCCTGCATCAGCCGCCAGCCGAGGCCGGAGCGGGCAAACTTGTCGCTGACGGCAACGGTCAGGATTTCGGCCTCTCCACCTGCTTCGCGCGACAGAACGAAACCACCCAGCGGCTTGCTGAAAAACGCATTGGTCTGGCGCGCGATGAAACCGAACACGCTGGACTGGCCCAGAAGGCTCGAAAATTCGCCGTCGCTCCACGGTCGCGGAAAGCGCTCCTGATGGAGTGTGGCCACGTCGGCGCAGTCAGCGTGCTCCATCGTCACGACTTCGAAAAACGGTTTCCAGCTGAGATAATCGTCAAACATTGCAGGGAATCATCCGCAGAATAGCTATCGATTGCCCTATCAGGCAACCGGGCGGCGTTCCAGCGCAAATCCCGCCTGCGGCTTTGCATCCGGTCCGCGCAGATAAAGCGGTGCGGGCTTCGGCATGCCTTCAGGCTTTTGCGCACCCAGACGGGCAACCGTCGCAATCGCAAACCTGTCCGGCCCGGAGCCTGTTTCGCCACCCGCGAAAAGCGGTGCGGCAGAGCCGATAACAGTGCCAGCAAAGCCCGCAAGCGCAGCTTTCGCATCGTCCAGCGACAAAAGCGCTGGCTCGCTCAAGGGCGATCCATCCGCCGCAAAGGTCTGGAGATAGGCCTCGTCACGCTTGGCATCCAGCCCGACGGCCACCGGCAGGCCGGGATTTTGAGCTTGGTAATGCGCCGCCAGTGTTTCCAGCGTGGTAATGCCCACCGCCTCGATGCCCAGCGACAGGGCAAAGCCACGCGCAGCGGCCACACCAACACGAATGCCGGTAAAGGAACCGGGACCGATGGTGACTGCAATCCGCTCGACATCTTTCAGCGCCACGGACGCCTGTTCCAGGGCACCATCGATGATACCCATCAGCAGTTCCGCATGGCCCTTGCCGATATTTTCGGTGACTTCACCCAGCACGACATCCTCAGCACTGTCATAGAGACAGGCAGAGCAATCCACACCCGATGTGTCGATGGATAGAACGATCATCGCTTGAGCCGCCTCTGTATCAGACGGCCTCGACCTCTTGCACTTCAGGCACGAAGTGGCGCAGCAGGTTCTGCACACCATGCTTCAACGTTGCCGTGGAAGACGGGCAGCCGGAGCATGCACCCTTCATGTTGAGGAAGACAGTACCATCACGGAAACCACGGAAGGTGATGTCGCCACCATCCTGCGCAACGGCAGGACGAACGCGGGTTTCGAGCAGTTCCTTGATGGTGGCTACGATGGTTTCATCGCCTGCTTCGAAGAACTCTTCTTCCTCATCCGAGATTTCAGCCGCGACAGCCGTACCCATCAGCGGGCGACCGGACATGAAATGCTCCATGATCGAGCCGAGGATGGCGGGCTTCAGGTGCTGCCATTCCGCGCCGTCCTTGCTGACGGTGATGAAATCGAAGCCGTAATAAACGCCGGTGACACCCGGAATTTCGAACAGAACCGCAGCCAGCGGAGAGGCTTGCGCCTGCGCGGCATTCAGGAACTCCGCCGTGCCGCTCTCCAGAACGACCTTGCCGGGAAGAAACTTCAGCGTTGCCGGGTTCGGCGTGGATTCCGTCTGAATGAACATTGCAATCTCCTTCAGGACGTCAGGAGGACATCCCGGAATTTAGAATACTTCCAAAATACGCCGGACGAAGCCTGACTTCAAGTCCTGACATGATAAACATAGTCAAGAAATCTGCATCGCAGCCTGCCACTCCTTAGCAGAGCGCGTCGATTTCCTCATCGGTCAGCGTGTCAGGCAGAACCGTCACCGGAATGGGGAATGCAGCCCCACGCCCGGCGATGGAAGACACCAATGGACCCGGACCATCCTTGGTCGATCCCGCCGCCAGAACCAGAATGGCGATATCGCGGTCTTCCTCGATCAGCCCGTGGATCTGCTCGGCGGCATTGCCTTCGCGGATCACCGCTTCCGGCTCGATGCCCACACTCTCACGCACCTTCTGCGCCACCTTGGCCAGCGACGCCTCGGCCTCTTCGAGCGCTTCGGCCCGCATGATCTGCTCGACGCCGAGCCATTGCTGGAAGTCGCCTTCCGGGATCACATAGAGAAGCACCAGAGCGCCATTGGAATTCTTGGCACGGCGCCCGGCATAATGAACGGCCCTTTCGCATTCGGGTGTTCCGTCAATAACCGCCAGAAATTTGCGGCGGTGTCCTTCGAGACGCGAAAGCCGTTTCGATACCATTGCATACTCCTGTTTTCGCCGTAGCGGCCAAAGCCGCCCGGCGGTTCGGGCGGACTTTATATCAAATCCCAGGATTAAAAAATGCTTCTGCGTGTCAACGCAGGAAGCCGATGATGTCGCGCACCTCGTTCATGGTTTTTTCTGCCATCGCGCCAGCCCGCTCGCCACCCTGCTTCAGGATCGCATCGATATGGCTGACATCATCCAGCAGACGGCGCATTTCGCCATTGATCGGAGCGAGAACATTGACCGCCAGATCGACCAGTGCCGGCTTGAAGGCCGAGAACTGCTGGCCGCCGAATTCTAAGAGAACTTCGGCCTTGGTCTTGTCAGACAGGGCCGCATAGATGCCGACGAGGTTTTCCGCTTCTGCACGGCCCTTCAGGCCATCCACTTCGCTTGGCAGCGCATCCGGGTCGGTCTTTGCCTTCTTGATCTTTCTGGAGATCGCATCGACATCGTCCATCAGGTTGATGCGCGACAGGTCGGACGGATCGGACTTCGACATTTTCTTTGTGCCATCCTTCAAGGACATGACGCGCGGTGCAGGACCACCGATCAACGGCTCCACCATCGGGAAATAGGCATGAACCGGCTCATTGCCGACAGTGATATCGACGCCGAGACCGTTCGTGCGGATATTATCGCTGAAGTCGATGTTGAACTTCTGGGCGATATCGCGTGCCAGTTCCAGATGCTGCTTCTGATCGTCACCGACAGGAACATGGGTCGCGCGGTAGACCAGAATGTCGGCAGCCATCAGGCTTGGATAGGCAAGCAGACCCAAGGAGACCTGTTCGGCATTCTTGCCGGACTTGTCCTTGAACTGCGTCATACGCTCCATCCAGCCGATGCGCGCCACACAGTTGAACACCCACGCCAGTTCCGCATGCTGCGGCACCGCCGACTGGTTGAAGACGATGTGCTTGACCGGATCGATGCCCGCCGCAATGAAGGCCGCCGCAATCGAGCGCGTCTGCGCCTTCAGGTCGGCATGTACCAACTGTGCGGTAATGGCGTGCATATCCACGACGCAGTAGATGCAGTCATTGTCTTCCTGAAGCGCAACGAATTTGCGGATGGCACCGAGATAATTGCCGAGATGGAGGTTTCCGGTCGGCTGGACGCCTGAGAAAACCAGCGGCTTGAATGCGTTCATGATCATCCTCGAAAAGGCTTGTGGAGGGCCTTGCCCCGCGTTTCGGATTGGGTTTCAGACTCGGTTTCAAATTGGCCGCGCTTATGCACCCGCAACAGCCTGCAATCAAGGGGTTTCGGTCGTCTCCGCCGGAGTTTCCTTCTTGGCCTGCCGACGCTTCAATCCGCGTTTGACCATGCCAAGACTGGCACCACCCGTAAGGAAGGCCAGTCCGAAATAAAGGATCATCGCCGCAAAGACGAGACCGACCAGCGTTCCGGCCCGTACCGCGATAGAGGATGCGGATGACAGCTCGAAGGCGAGATAGGCCAGCGCATAGTGGATGGCGATGGCCATGACCGCCGCTGCAAACAGCAGCCGGGGAATGCGGGTCAGGAGCGGAATGTCGAGCTTCCAGTGGCCGCGCCACAGCAGCATGCCGAAGAGAAGGGCGGCATTGACCCAGCCTGCGGTGATTTCAGCCGTCGCAATGCCCGGCCCGCCATAGGACGGGAACAGGGTGAGCGCCAGCGACACGTTGACGACCACGGAAACGGCGGCAAAAATCATCGGCGTGCGGGTGTCTTCGCGGGCGAAAAAGCCGGGAATGAAGGCCTTGATCAGCACGAAGGCAGGAAGCCCAAGCCCGTAAATGCCGAGGATTTGCGCAACCGTAATGGTGGCGGAGGGCGAGAAATTACCGCGCTCATACAAGAACCGCACGATGGGTTCGGCCATCACAAGCAGGGCGGCTGCGGCTGGCAGGGTCAGGAACATCACGAATTCGACCGAGCGGTTTTGCAGATTGGCCGCTTCCACCTGATGGCCCCCACGCAGAGCGCGCGCCAGTTCCGGCAATAGCACGGTCGCCACCGCAATGCCGACAACGCCGAGCGGCAGCTGATAGATGCGATCCGCATAGGCAAGCGAGGAGATGACGCCCTCTTTGCCGGATGCGATATTGGTGTTGATCAAAAGGTTGATCTGCGTGATGCCGCCGGTAATGGCGGCAGGAAGTGCCAGTACCAGCAGGCGTTTGACATTGCCGGTCATGCGCGGGCGGCGAAAGCCGATTTTGATACCGGCATGGCGCACGGCAATCCAGACGATGGCCAATTGCACGAAACCGGCGGCCAGCACGCCCCAGGACAGGGCGTAACCGACCTGAAGCGGATCGTAGCTCTTCCACCAGGCCATGCCCAGCACGCCGATCAGAATGATATTGAGGAAGACAGGCGCAATCGCCGCTGCAAAATACCGATGCAGCGAATTCAGCATGCCACCCATCATTGCCGCCAGCGACATGCAGGCGAGATAGGGAAACATGATGGTTGCGAGACGCACCGTATTTTCGAACTTCGTCGGGTCTTCAACGAAGCCCGGCGCAATCACCGTCCGCACGATGAAGGGCATCGACAGTTCCATGAGGATCGTCAGCGCCATCAGCACCGTGAAGAGAACACCGAAGACCTCTTCCGAAAAGCGCTTCGCGCCCTCCATGCCATTGGCTTCGATTTCCTTGGCAAAGAGCGGCACGAAGGCGGAGTTGAACGCCCCTTCGGCAAACAGGCGGCGGAAGGTGTTGGGAAAACGGAATGCCGCATTGAAGGCATCCGCCACCGGGCCGGTGCCCACCGCAGCGGCCATCAACATCTCACGGACGAAGCCGAATAGCCGGCTACCCAGCGTCGCGGTGCCGACGGTTGCGAATTTCGCGATCAAACCCATTGTCTATCTAAGCTTTCGCGGTGCGTGAGGCGGGCAAGGCCGCGACATCGGGATGGGCAATGATGCCGGGCGGCATGCGGTCTCGCAATTCGTCTTCCTGCTCGGCCATGACAGCCTTCAGCCGCGAAGCGATGCTCGCCTGCCGGTTATCGGTCATGACCTTCTGGCCGAAGAGATCGGTCACATAGAAAGTGTCGATGACCTTCTCACCGAAGGTGGTGATGCGGGCGGAGGTGATATCCAGCGACAGATCGGCCAGAACAGCCGTCATATCCGCCAGCAGGCCGGTGCGGTCGAGGCATTCCACCTCGATTACGCTGAACTTGTTGGAGAGACCGTTGGAGATGGTAACGGATGGCGGAATGTTGAAAGTCTTGCTCTTCTTGCGACCTTTGGTGCGCGTCGCGATGATCTCGGGAACGCGCTTTTTGCCTGCCAGAACCTCCTCGATCATTTTGCCGATATTGTTGGCCCGCCGCGTCTCGTCCTCATCGATGGGGAATTCGCGGTTGATGAGGATAGTGTCGAGCGCGCGCCCATCCGACGTCGTGAAGATTTGCGCATCGGCAATATTGGCCCCGGCAGCAGCACAGGCGCCTGTGATGATGGACAGCAGGCGCGGATGGTCCGGCGCCAGCACTGTGATTTCGGTAATCGCGTGGAAGGAATGGGTGCGCACCATGGTGGACAGCGCTTTTTCCTGCTTGTCCGCTTCGCGCAGAAACCGCGTATGGCGAATCTGGTCTTCCAGATCGACCGACAGAAGATAGGGCTCGTAATGCAGGCCGGTATATTTGCGCCGTGCCTTCTGGCCCCAGTCCGTCAGCGAATCATAGAGCGCCTGACGCGCGATCTTGGCGCGCTCCTTGCGGGAGGTTTCCGAGAAACCGCCGGAGAGCAAAAGCTCTGTTTCGTAATAAAGCGTGCGCAGAAGCTGGCCCTTCCAGCCGTTCCACACATCCGGCCCCACGGCCCTGATGTCGCAGACGGTGAGGATCAGCAGCATTTTCAGCCGCTCCATGGACTGCACCTTGTCGGCAAAATCGGTGATCGTCTTGCGGTCATGCAGGTCGCGGGTCTGCGCCACCATCGACATCAGCAGATGCTGCTCGATCAGCCAGACAACCGTTTCCGTCTGCTTGCTGCTGAGCCGGAAGCGCTGGCACAGTTTGCGTGCAACGCGGGCACCGGCAATGGAGTGATCCTCCTGCCGACCCTTGGCCACATCATGCAGCAGTACGGCGACGTAGAGCGCATCGCGGTCCTCGATCCCGGGCATCAACTGATTGACCAGCGGGTGCGTATCGACTGCCTGACCTTTTTCGATTTCCGAGAGCACGGCAACAGAGCGGATCAGATGCTCATCCACGGTATAGTGGTGATACATGTTGAACTGCATCATCGCGACGATCTTGCCGAATTCCGGGATGAATTTACCCAGAACACCCGCCTCATTCATACGCCGCAGCGTCAGCGCCGGATCGCGCCGTGAGGTCAGAATGGAGAGGAACAGCCGGTTGGCTTCTTCATTGTCGCGAAGCTCGTGATTGATCAGAGCGAGCGAGCGGGTCAGCACCCGCAGCGCATCCGGGTGCAGTTCCAGATTGTTGATATCGGCCACGTGAAACAGGCGGATGATGCTGACCGGATCGCTGCGAAACACATCAGCATTGGCCAGCGCAATGCGGCCGCGATCTTCCACGAACTGGTCGGAGCCGGGAATTTTGCGCAGGCGATGGGCAAAACGGCTGAACACACCTGAGAGACCCGGAACATCCTTGGCCTGCTTGTCCTCTAGTGCCGCGCAGAGAATGCGGGTCAGATCACCCACATCCTTGGCCACGAGGAAATAGTGCTTCATGAAGCGCTCGACGGCAGACAGGCCGGGACGTGGCTGATAGTTCAGTGCGGCTGCGATTTCGCGCTGGATGTCGAAGGACAGCCGCTCTTCCGCCTTGCCGGTGATGAAGTGCATCTGGCAACGCACGGTCCAGAGAAAATCGTCGGCCTTTTCGAACAGCTTCAATTCGCGCTTCGACAGCACACCCAGCTTCACCAGTTCTGCCGTGTCGCGCACATGGTAATAATATTTGGCAATCCAGAACAGCGTATGCAGGTCACGCAGGCCGCCCTTGCCTTCCTTGACGTTGGGCTCCACCAGATAGCGCGTATCGCCTGCCTTACGGTGGCGCTGGTCGCGCTCGGCAAGCTTGGCGGCGATGAATTCGGGGCCGCTATTGGTCACGACTTCCGTTTCGAAACGGCGCTCCAGCTCATCGGCCAGCGATTGCTTGCCGCAGATGGAGCGCATTTCGAGAATGGCGGTGCGGATGGTCATGTCGGCCTTGGACAGACGGATGCACTCATCCACGGAACGCGTGGCATGACCCACCTTGAAGCCGATATCCCAGAGAATGTAGAGAACGAACTCGATCGCCTTGTTCATGTCAGGCGTATTTTTGGGCGGCAGCAAAAACAGCAGGTCGATATCGGAGCCCGGTGCCAGTGTGCCACGCCCGTAACCGCCAACGGCTGTTATGGCCACCTGCGGCGCATCCTTGGGATAGACGTAAACGCAGGCCAGATCATAGAGAACTTCGATCAACCGATCCTGAAGCCACGAAATTCGGCGCGCACAATCGATGCCGCCGCCTTCGGTGTCCAGAAGTTCGCGCGCCTTGTCGCGGCCCTGTGCGCTGGCTTTCTTGAAAATCGGCAAAAGGTCGGCACGCACATCCGACACGCGCTGCCCATCGCCCTGAAACACGGCTTCGCATTCCCGCTTCAGCGCATCGACATCCAGTATTGCGGAGAAATCCAGGTCTTTCGTGGCCATTGATGCCGATATCCATTTCATACGGGCTATAGTTTTGGCATAGCCCTATAACGATTTTAGGGCGTGATGGACAGGCACGATGCGCATCTTAAAAGTTCAGTGCCCCTTCACAAGGGGCACTGTAAGGCTCAAGCCTTGCCAAGTTGTTTCTTGAGCGCATAAAGCGCATCCAGCGCCTCACGCGGGGTCATCTCATCCGGGTTGAGCGCCTTCAGCGCCTCGTCCACCTTGGAATTGCCATGGCTGCGGCTTTCCTCGCGCCGCACCGCCACCTGAAACAGCGGCAGATCGTCGATCAGCTTGCTGGCCGGGTTCTTGCGGTCGGCATCTTCCAGCTGGGTCAGAACCGTCCGCGCCCGCTCCACGACCGAAGCCGGAAGCCCGGCCAGCCTTGCTACCTGAATACCGTAGGATCGATCCGCCGCACCCGGCCCCACCTCGTGCAGGAAGATCACGTCACCTTCCCATTCACGCACCTTCATGGTGGCATTGGACAGACGACCGAGCTTTTCCGACAGAACCGTCAATTCGTGGAAATGGGTGGCGAAAAGTCCACGACAGCGGTTGACCTCATGCAGATGTTCGACAGCCGCCCAGGCAATAGAGAGGCCATCGAAGGTCGCCGTGCCGCGACCGATCTCGTCCAGAATAACCAGCGAGCGGTCGGTTGCCTGATTGAGAATGGCGGCAGTTTCCACCATTTCCACCATGAAGGTGGAGCGCCCGCGCGCCAGATCATCCGATGCGCCGACGCGGGAGAAAAGCCGGTCGACAATGCCGATATGGGCCGCTTCCGCCGGAACGAAGGAGCCGATCTGGCCCAGAATGGCAATCAGCGCGTTCTGGCGCAGGAAGGTCGATTTACCGCCCATGTTCGGGCCTGTCAGCAACCAGATTGCACCATTGCGATTGCCGTTGACCGCCGAAAGATCGCAATGATTGGCGATGAACGGGCCAGAGGATTGGCGACGCAGCGCCTGTTCCACCACCGGGTGGCGTCCACCCTTGATGTCGAACATCATCGAACCATCGATCACGGGGCGGCAATAGGCCTGTTCTGCGGCCAGATAAGCAAGGCTGGTGGCAACGTCGATGGCCGCAAGCGCCAACGCCCCGGCCTTGATGGCTTCGGCATGGGAAACGACGGCCCGCACCATCTGCTCGAAAGCCTGCAGTTCGATGGTGAGCGCCTGAGAGGCGGCATTGGCGATGCGACTTTCCAGATCGGCCAGTTCCGTCGTGGTAAAGCGCATGGCACCGGCCATGGTCTGGCGGTGGATGAAGCGGGCTTTGGCCTCATCACCCGTCGTCATCACATCGGCATTGCCCGCCGTGACCTCGATGAAGTAGCCCAGCACATTGTTGTGCTTGATCTTCAGCGACTTGATGCCCGTCTCTTCGGAATATTGCAGCTGCAACCCGGCAATGACCCGGCGAGACTGGTCGCGCAGCGCTCTGATCTCGTCCAGCTCTAGGTTGGAGCCCTCGCGCACGAAACCACCATCGCGCTTCAGTAAGGGCAATTCGTCGGCAAGCGTGGCTGCGAGCATCGCCTCCAGCGCCGTCGGCAGCGCTTTCAGCGCGGCAAGTGCATCCGCCAGCTCATCCGGCAACAGGCCCTGATCCAGTAGTTCCGCAACATGGGCTGCGGCAGAAAGCCCGATCCTGATGGCACCGAGATCCCGTGGCCCGCCGCGATCAAGCGCAAGACGCGACAAGGCGCGCGGCATATCCGCCACCTGCTTCAACGCATCCCGCAAGCCATCCGAAAGCGATACGTCATCTAGCAGATAGGCGACAGCATCCAGTCGGGCATTGATCTTGTCGGCATCCGTCAGCGGCGACATCAGCCGCTCGGCCAGAAGCCGCGCTCCGCCGCCCGTGACCGTGCGGTTGATGGCGTGCAGCAGCGATCCATCGCGCTCGCCCGACAGCGTCTTGGTCAGTTCCAGATTGGCGCGGGTCGCGGGATCGATGAAGAGGGTGGAGGCCGCACTTTCCCGTTCGGGTGCTGCCAAAGGCGGACGCTCGGCAATCTGGGTTTTCTCGACATAGGCAACGGCTGCGGCAGCAGCGGCCATTTCGACGCGGGAAAACGTGCCGAAGCCATCCAGCGTGGTGACGCCAAAATAGCGCGCGATACGGCCTTCAGCGGTTGCACTATCGAACAGAACGGCAGGTTGCGGCACGGCCACGCGGCCCAGCACATCGAAGGTGGCCTTCAGCTCTTCGTCATGAAACAGGCTGTCGGCGACGATCAGCTCGCGCGGATCGATGCGCCAGATATCGGCCAGAAGCCGCGTCAGCGTCGTTTCGGCCAGGCGGAAAACGCCGGTGGAAATATCGATCCAGGCCAGCGCGAACTGAGCATCGCCGCTGCCCCTGATACGCGCCAGTGCCATCAGATAATTGGATTCCGTTGGCGAAAGCAGCTTTTCTTCGGTCAGCGTGCCCGGCGTCACCAGCCGCACGACATCCCGCCGCACCACGGATTTCGAGCCGCGCTTCTTGGCCTCCGCCGGGTCTTCCGTCTGCTCGCACACCGCCACGCGGTAACCGCGCAGGATCAGCTTTTGCAGATAATCATCGGCTGCATGCACCGGCACGCCGCACATGGGAATATCCTGCCCGAGATGCTGGCCGCGCTTGGTCAGCGTAATGCCCAGCGCTCGCGAGGCTTCCGCCGCATCATCGAAGAACAGCTCGTAGAAATCGCCCATGCGATAGAAGAGCAGCGAACCGGGATTGTTCGCCTTGATCTCGATATATTGCTCCATCATCGGAGTGGCCGAGGCGCGGCTCTCCTCGGATATGAGCGAGGCAGTGGAGTGAACGTCCGTCAATGGCTTTTCAATATCGCTATGTGTTGCGGGAAACGAGCGCAGAGACTAACGGCCCCGCCCCACCAGGACAACACATAGAAGCCACCTGCCCACAGGAAGCTTGGCCGGAAAGCATCAACCCGTAAAGCGATAGGCGTCGCCGCCGTAATAATTGATGTAGCGGCCCGCAATCGAAGAAACCGGCAGGATGACCAGAACATCCGTGGTGTTGAAGGCGTGATCGACGACGGCGCCGGAGCCGAACATGGCGCCGAGGCGCATATAGCCCTTGATCAGCGGCGGCATGGCGAACAGTGCGCGGCGTGGGTTGATGGCCTCCATCGGCATCATGTCCATTTCGCGATAGAGTTCCGGCAAGGCTTGCGCCGCCCAGTCACCCTTTGCGCCACAGGTATGATGCAGGAAGGAGAGCGCCAGCGCGTGCGCTTCCGGTTGCACGCCGGGGAAGGAGGCGCAGCCGATCATGGCATCCATGCGGTGGCGCACGGCATAGGCCCAGTTGCCCTGCCACAGCAGTTCCACCGTTCTCTTGGTGCGATATTCCGGCAGCACGCAGGAGCGGCCCAGCTCCATGAAGCTCTTGCCGGGATGCCGGGCGATCAGCCCTTCGATATCGAATTCACTGGCGGAGTAAAAACCGTTATGGGCAAAGGCCGTTTCCTGCCGCAGCAGGCGGTATGTGCCGACGATCTGGTCTTCTGTGTCGCCTTCGATGGAATTGTCGAGGACCAGCAGATGGTCACAGACGGCGTCGAATGCGTCGGCATCGCGGTTGCGGCGCATGGCATCGGCAGGAAGTCTCGCGCCCATTTCTTCCACGAAAACTCGGAAGCGGACATGTTGCGCGGCGTCTATTTCGCGGTCATTGCGCGCAAGCCGCGTTTCCAACGGGCCGATACGGCCGAAGACGTCGTCGTTGCGCGTCTGCGAAACGGGACGGGCGCTGGTGATGACATTTCGCTCGCGAATGTCGTGCTCGAGAATTTCCGTGATCATGGAGAATCGTCCCACCACCGTTTGGTTCTGACTGTCATAAATCACTTATTGACGACAAAACAGTGACAGTTAGCCGCGTAACGGCCCGCAGATCAAATCTAAAATCTGCCTGTGCTTTTTTGGGGAAACAACCGCAGCACTTCCTCGATCAGCCGCTTCGGCTCCACGGGTTTTGCCAGCACGGCGGCGATGCCAGCACGCAGCAAAGCCGATTTGGTATCCGGCGTCGTATCGCCGCTCAGCACCATCAAAGGTGTGCTTTTACCTGCCAGCGAGGCGCAGAGGCGTGGCAGCACTTGCAGCCCGTCGCCACCCGGCATGTTCAAATCCGAAATGATCAGATCAGGCAAGGTTTCAGCGCCATCAAGAGCAGCAGACAGAGCGTCGAAATCGCTGACCAGCCGTACCGTGCAGCCGGATTTTTCCAGCACCGCACGCAGGATACGGGCATTGACCGGATCGTCCTCGGCCACGAGAACGTCGAGGTCGTGAGATTTCTCATCCAGCAGGGAGAAGAAACCGAGGCCGGGATGGTTATTGTCGTTGATGGCATCGCGCCGCTCCACACCGCGCAGGCGACCGCACAGCACATCCGTCAGCGACTTTTCCCGCAGCGGCCTGATCAGCCAGGCATCGAAATCCTCCTGCTGCTGCGAGGCGCGGTCCTCCGGATTGACGAGAAGGATGTGGCGCACCGTCCGATCCGCCACGACGGGCCAGTTCTGGAGGCTCTCGCGAAACTCCGGCGCGGCGCGGTGATCGATGATGATATCGGTGACGCGGTCCAGATCGACTGGGGTTTTCGAGCGCAGCGCTTCCAGCTGACGCGTGGTCGAGACCAGCATGCACTCGCCACCAAGCGCCTGTATCGATTCGATGGTGGCGTTCGCGGCAATGCCTGCCGGGGCAAGCAGCAGCACATTCGATCTGCCCAGCGCGCCTATGCGGCTGGAAGGCCCTGCCGATGCCGTCGCGGAGTCTGCCTTGAAGGTGAGCGTGAAGATGCTGCCCTTGCCCTTCTTGCTCGTCACCGACAGCTGGCCACCGAATTCGCGGATAATGCGGGCGGAGATGGCAAGGCCAAGCCCGGTGCCAGCGCTGCGTTGCGAGGTGGAGCCCGCCTGCTCGAACTCTCCGAAAATACGGGCCTGTTCGGTCTTGCTCATGCCGGGGCCGGTGTCTTCAACGGCAATCGACAGCGTGTCGCCCAGCATGGAGGCCTGTACCAGCACGCCACCCTTGCTCGTGAATTTCACTGCATTGCCGATGAGGTTGAACAGGACCTGCCGAAGCCGGGCCGGGTCGAAGTCCAGATAATCCGGCACGTCGGGTGCGACGATGGAGGCGATTTCGATGCCTTTTTCATGGGCGCGATGGGACAGCATTTCCACCACGCTTTCGATCAGCTGACGCAGGTTCTCCGCACGCGGGTTGAGCCGGAAACGTCCCGCTTCCATGGTGGAAAAGTCCAGCAGATCCTCCACCAGTTGCACCAGCGCCTGACCGGACTGGCGCATGCCATCCAGATAATTGCGCTGCTCGTGGCTGAGCTTCGTCTGCGACAGAAGATGGTTCATGCCCAAAATGCCCGACAGCGGCAGGCGGATTTCGTGGCTGACGGTGGCCAGTAGCCTGCCCTTGGCGGCATTGGCATTTTCCGCGCGCAACCTTGCGTCCTCACGCGCCCTCAGCGCTGCCCGCTCGTCGGTGATATCGCGGGCGATGCTGCTGATGACCAGACGGCTGCTGGAGGAATCATTGGCGACCACATCGTGCCAGGTGAAAATGCGTTGGCCATAGGGCGTTGCTATCTCCACATCGTAGCAATGCGCCTTTCCACCGGGGCGGAAGGCAATGCCGATTTCCTCGCAGGTCTTGCCGCGGGGAGCCGCACAGCCGGTCATTTCGCAAAAGGCGGCATTGGCATGCAGAATGCGCCGCTCCATGTCGCGCGTCACGACGATATCGCCCATCGCCTCATGGATTTCGGCCATCAGCGCCGCATTCTGCATCTGCCGCGCTTCGATGATTTTCGCATCGCGCACGGATGCCTGCCGCAGCATGGAGGATCGGACCATCATGTAGAGCGCGCAGGATACGCAGATAGCGACCGATAGTGCCGCCATATAAAGTGCGGCGTTTCCACCCAGATAGACAGCGCTTGCAAAAGCAAAGCCGCAGCCAGCGGTAAACAGCGTCACCCGGCGCAGAATTTTGTTGTAGAAAGGAAGGGCGTCCGCCTCTTGTGAACGCACTTTTTTCGAAACGACCGGAGAAACCGCATCCGCCTCAGTCGGGCCGAAGGCTTCGGAAAGCTGCTCTTTCAGTTTCGCCAGTTCGCTCATGGAGCAAAAGCTAACACGCCAGCCGTTTGGATTGGCTTGGTTGGAACGCTAAATTTTTAGTATTTCATCATTTTAAGAGGTGCACGCGCACGACCCCAAAGCTTCCGTCATACCGGCCTTGAGCCGGTATCCAGTCAGCCCAAGTCTTTGGGCTTGAAGACCTCTTTCGCCGCGCAGACGCGCGTCGGCTGGATCCCGCATCAAGTGCGGGATGACGGACGAAAAGGAATCACGCTTTTCGGCTTGTTGCTCTGGCATGCAAGATCTCGTCCAGAATAACGCAACCGGCACCGATGGTGATGAAGCTATCGGCAAGATTGAACACCGCAAAGGACCAAGTGTCGGTGTGGAAGAGAATATAATCGATCACATGGCCGTATAAAAACCGGTCGAAAATATTGCCTGCGGCACCGGCAATGATGAGTGCAAAGCCCAGATGCGCAAAGGTGCGGTCCTTGTCCGTCTTGCGCCACAGCCAGATGACGAAACCAACGATGGCGAGACGCATGGTGACGATGAACCAGCCTTCCATGTCCGCCAGCATGGAAAAGGCAACGCCCAGATTATAGGTGCGGTAGAGCGCCCAGAAAGGCATGACCGGCACCATCTGCTGCAAAGGTAGATAAGCCTCCACCAGAAGCTTGATGATCTGGTCTGCGATCAGCGCAAAGACGATCAGGGCGATGGCCGGAATGGGCTTGGAGAACAGAGCGGGCTTGGCCATCATTTTACCGGTGCGAGTTCGAGAAGATGACGGCGGGCTTCAAACAGCATGACGGCCGTTGCAATCGCCAGATTAAGAGAATCGGCACGCCCCTGCTGGGGAATGCGCGCCAGCTGGTCTGCCTTCGCAGCCAGTTCCGGCGGCAGGCCGGACTGTTCGTTGCCCATCAGGATCACGGTCGGCTTGCGCTTGTAATCGATGGTCCGGTAATCGACAGACCCGGCAAGATGGGTGGCGACCACGCTGACACCAGCCGATTTCTTCCAGGCCAGAAACTCTTCCACCGTTGCATGCGCAACGGGGGTGGCGAAGACCGAGCCCATGGTGGCGCGCACTGTTTCCAGCGAAAACGGGTCGGTGCAATCTCCAACGAGAATGACGCCGGATGCACCCGCCGCATCGGCGGTGCGAATGATGGTGCCGAGATTACCGGGGTCGCGCACGCGGTCAAGCGCAATGAAAGTCTGGCCGTCCTGCGGCTGAATGTCCTTCAGCGGCGTCCATTTCTGATCGAAAATACCGACCACCATCTGCGGATTGTCGCGACGGGTGATGGAGGAGAGGATTTTTTCAGTCACTTCCAGAACCAGCCCGCCGGACGCGACGGTCTTCGTCGCCACCTGCTCGACCAGCGGCTTGCCCTTGGCATTTTTCGCATAAACCAAAGTGCGGATCGTCCAGCCCAGCTCCAGCGCGTCGATGACCAGCTTCAGCCCTTCGGCCATGAAGGTGCCGGTTTCTTCCCGGCCCTTCTTCTGGGTCAGGTTCTTGATGTCCTTGATGATGGGGTTGGCAAGGCTGGTGACCTCTTTGACCTGCCCTACCCGGCCCGGTCTGTTTTCACGGCGGTCATCGATCATTTCGGCACCCAGCGGCTGAAGAGTGAGGTGGAAAGCGCACGGCCCCGGGTCTTGCCGTCAAGACCGGCCTCGCGGATAACGAGTTCGCCCGAGGCAACCTCGCCGCCCGCACCGCGCATGGTTTCGCGCATCAGCTCATGCATGGAATAAAAACTGGCGCGGATGGAATAGGCCGTCAGCACGAGACCCAGCGCCTTGGGCGACAGGATATCGCGGCAAACATCCAGCATCAGCGGCAAATGGTCGAACAGCTGCCAGATCTCGCCATGGGTGCCACGGCCAAAGTGCGGCGGATCAGTGAGAATAATGTCGTAGGTGTTGCCGCGCCGTTCTTCGCGCTGGATGAACTTCATCGCATCTTCGCAAATCCAGCGGATCGGAGCATTTTCAAGCCCTGCCAGCGCCTGATTTTCCCGCGCCCAGCCAATTGCCTTCTTGGAAGCATCCACGTGGGTGACTTCCGCACCGGCAGCAGCCGCCACCAGCGAGGCGACGCCGGTATAACCGAAGAGATTGAGAACCTTGAGCGGGCGACCCGCCGTCTCGACCGTATGTTTCAGCCATTCCCAATGAACGATTTGTTCCGGGAACACGCCGACATGGCGAAAGGCGGTGAAACGACCGAGGAAATTGACGCCAAGAAGAGAGAGCGGCCATGTTTCGCCCAGCGGCTCCTTGGGAAAGCGCCAGCGGCCCATGCCGTCTTCATCCGTATCGCCGGTAAAAATGGAATCGGCGTTTTCCCAGACACGCTCCGGCAGGCTCGGACGCCACAGCGCCTGCGCCTCGGGCCGCACGATGCGGTAATTGCCATATTGCTCCAGCTTCAGCCCGTTGCCGGTGTCGATCAGGTGAAAATCGCCTGCGCCCAGCGATTCCAGAATAATCGGAACCTGTTCGCCCGGCAGATCGCCGGTCCGCTGCTTGAGAGGGCGTGGTGGAACCTGCTCCGTCTCTTGCGGGGCAATCTTGACCTTCACACTGTCCTGAGCGCCCGCTTTCGCAGCGGGTTTGCCGGGTTTGGATGGCGCGCTGGCGGCAGCGCGGACATGGTCCGGCGCGCGGCTGCGGGGAGCGGTGTCTTTTTGTCTTGCCGGTTTACCGGCATTGCGCTGCCGGGGTTCCTGCCCCGCGCGCGACTTGGCGCCCGGGCGGTTGTCTTTTTTCTTCAACGGGGTTCTTTCCAAGTCTGACCGCATTCTAGAGTCTGTTTGAAAACATCGGACGGGCCGACCCAGCCCCGAGTTTCCAAACAGACTCTCATGCGACAGCGAATAACATCACAGCGCAATATTATCAAAGGGCTGCGGTTTCAACACCCATCACGTCGTGGAGACCTCACTTGGCGGCGATGCGCGCATCCGTGGACGGGGCGATGACAACAGCATTGGCGGCTGCCTTCTGCCGGTTGGCTTCGTCATGCCAACGAACGGCCTCCTTGGCTTCGGTGCGGGCGCGCTTGCGGTACTTGCCCTGTGAGAACCATGTGACCAGAGAGCCGAGAAACACACCGAAAATGACGGCGAGGAAGATGAAGACGAAGAACGGTGCGGAGAAGGACAAAACGCTGTCATCGGGTCGGAACGGGTTGAGCGCCAGCGTCACCGCCTGCCGGTTGGCCACGCACAATACCACCAGAATGATGGCGAGCGGCACCAGAATCACGAGATTGACGATCTTCTTAGACATCCAACGATACTCCGTCTTTAGAGCGCCGTGCGTCCTTGAGGACGCTACATAAGGACGCTCTAACTCTTTAAATCTACGCATCGTGCTTTCCGAAAATCGTAACCGATTTTCGGGCCGATGCTGCAGGGGCCTTCAGACAAACCTGCATGGACGTCAGATAGGAGCCCGACTGCTCGGTCTCAACCACTCTCCAAAGCGCAAAATCAATAAAACGATTGCGCCCGGACTTAGTCTTCGTCTTCTACGTCGCTCATGCCCGGGTTGAGACGCTCGCGCAGCTCCTTGCCGGTCTTGAAGAAGGGTACCCATTTTTCTTCGACAAAAACGGACTCACCCGTGCGTGGGTTCCGTCCGGAACGCGAGGGGCGATTCTTGACTGAAAAGGCACCGAAGCCGCGCAGCTCCACACGGTTGCCCGCTGCCAACGCATCCGTGATCTCATCGAGCACGGCGTTGACAATATTTTCCACGTCACGGTGGTAAAGATGCGGGTTATGCGCAGCGACAATCTGCACCAGTTCAGACTTAATCACGGTTGCCCCCTGAAAGAATTGGATTTTTAATGGTCACCAACCTGCCAAACCGAAACCAGACCGTCAAGAAACAACTTGTCGGCACCCAGCTGGCGAGGCACGTTGAATGGCAGAAATTCGTCATATCCGAGCATTTGAGCAATGCCCGCAAGACTGAAGAGTGAAAATGGCGAGCGTTTGGGAGGAGCCGTCCATTCGACGATGGGCAGATCCTTGGCAACGTTGCGGCTTTCGAAATAGCTGCGAATTTCTTTTTCGCCGCCCAGCGTGTCGATGAGCTTCACGGCAACGGCCTGACGACCGGTGAAAATCGAGCCATCGGCCAGCTTCAGCACGTCTTCACGCGGCAGCTTGCGGCGATCTGCCACGAGGTCAACGAACCAGCTGTAGCTGTCCATGACCATGTTGCGGATCATGGTCTTGGATTCCTCGGGCGGCTCATGGAAGGGCGATGGCTCAGCCTTCATCGGCGACGACTTGATTTCCTGCAAGGAGACGCCGAGCTTGTCGAGCAGAGGCTTGACCTGCGGATACTGGAAGATGACGCCGATGGAACCGGTGATAGAGGTGTCGCCGGCGATGATCGTATCACCAGCCGTGGCAATCATGTAACCGGCAGAAGCCGCCAAAGTGCGCACATCGGAAACGACGGGCTTCTTTTCGGCAACGGCACGGATCGCCTTGAAAATGCGCTCGCCGCCATAGGTGGTTCCGCCGGGCGAAGAGATCGAGACGATCAGGCCCTTGGCGCTGTCGCTCTCGGCGATCTTTTGCAGGCGCTCCAGAAGTTCGGTGTCGTCCTGAATGAGACCGCTGATTTCGACGCGGGCAATATGCGGGCGCACGCTCTTCGTCGGTTCGGCAAAGGCGAAGCGGTAGATCGCAAAACATCCCGCTACCAGAAGAAGAACGGCTGCGATGCGCCAGAATGTCAGCTTGCGCCGCAACTGTCTGCGATCTGCGATTGCCATCTGATCCATTGACTCACCTTCGATTAAGCCCGTAACAGCGTTTTCAAGCCCGCCATATGGAGCCTTGTAACCACCTCTTGCAAGGAAACAAACGGGAAAGCATCGATTTGATAAAAATATCGTTCCTCTTGTGCTATTTCAGAGAAAAACCATATTGGCAGGGCAAGGCCCTCGTGCGAAAGACAACTGCAACCATGGATAACGTCGCGGCCCAAGCCTTTTGATTGCGACGATATTGCCCCGGACCTATGAGATGCTTGAACGACTAAGCCAGCCAGCGCCCGGTTTCCCGATGTCCGGTGGACATACGGGTGCCTATGATATGGCGCTCCGCCATTCCGCACGCGTGAAGAAACTGAAGATCATTCTTCCGCTCGGCGCGGCCATCATATCGCTTGCCTTCATTGCCGTATCTCTGGCCCGCACTTGGCTGCCGGACGAGGTTTCGCTGCAAAGCGCAACGGTTGAAAACGGCAAGATCGTCATGGAAAAACCGGCCCTTGCCGGGCGCAACAACAAGGGCTTCGATTACTCCATGAATGCCGAACGGGCCTTGCAGGATATTGCCAGCCCCAACCTGATGACGCTGGAAAAAGTGCTGGCCGCCGTGCCCATGAACGACATCGTCGCACAGGTGGTGGCGCAGGAAGGCCTGTTTGACCGCGCCACAAACCGGTTGCAAATGACGGCACCCTTTGACATCAATCTCAGCAATGGCATACAAGCTAAGTTCCAGTCTGCAAATGTCGACCTGAAAGCCGGAACGATGGACAGCACGACGCCTGTCTCCATCACCACCAAGGATGGTTCGATTGTTGCAGAAAGCATGCACATAGCAGATAATGGCAAGACGATTACATTCTCGGGGCAGGTACGAGCTCGTATAGCTGCATCCACCATTCAGAACGCAGGCAAGTGAGAGCCCGACCCAGATGATGCAGATTTCGCGCCCCGCCCGATGCACCAACGCCGCCACCTATGCTGCCGCCATTGCGCTCGCCTGTCTTGCCGGCCCCGTTGCCGCGCAGAACGCGACAAGCAGCATGGAAGGCCTGAAGCTTTCCAACGATCAGCCGATTGCCATCGAAAGCGACCAGCTGGAAGTGCGCGATCAGGAACACAAGGCCTATTTCACCGGTAACGTGAAGGTTGTGCAGGGCACGACGACGTTGCAGGCAGGCAAGATGACCGTGCTTTACAAGAGCAAGGGTGATGGCGCTGCCGCCAATTCCTCTATCACCAGTGGTGGTGCCGATATCGACAAGATTTTCGTCGATAACTCCGTCTACCTCACGTCAGGCACCCAGAAGGCGACAGCCGACAAGGGTGAATTCGACATGGCGGCACAGACCTTCATTCTGTCCGGCAAGCAGGTCGTGCTGTCGCAGGAAACCAACGTCTTCACCGGTTGCAAGCTCACCGTCTTCATGACGACGGGCGAAGCGAAGCTGGAAAGCTGTGGTGGACCTGTTCGCATCATGCTCGATCCCAAAACGCAGAAAAAGCAGTAGTCCGCACCCCGTGAAGATGCTCTCAATTCCAAAGCTGTTCGGCGCCGGTTCCGCGCGCGCTCCGGAAGCGGATATCGCCTCCGGCGACAAGGCGCGCTATGAAGGCACGCTGATCGCCCATGGCCTGACCAAGACCTACAACACCCGCCGCGTCGTCAATGGCGTCTCGCTCGTCGTTCGCCGTGGCGAGGCCGTTGGCCTGCTCGGACCGAATGGTGCCGGCAAGACGACCTGCTTCTACATGATCACCGGCCTCGTTCCTGTCGACAGCGGCAAGATCGCCATCAACGGCAATGACGTTACCGGCATGCCGATGTATCGCCGTTCGCGTCTGGGCGTCGGATACCTTCCGCAGGAAGCGTCGATCTTTCGTGGCCTGACGGTCGAGGAGAACATTCTTGCTGTTCTCGAAGTGCACGAGCGCGACGAAAAGAAGCGCAAGCGCAAGCTCGATGAACTGCTGGAAGAATTCCACATTTCACAGCTGCGCAAGTCACCAGCGGTCGCCCTGTCAGGTGGTGAACGTCGCCGTCTGGAAATCGCCCGCGCGCTGGCGACAGACCCGACCTTCATGCTGCTGGACGAACCCTTTGCGGGCGTCGATCCCATTTCCGTTGGCGATATCCAGAACCTCGTGCGTCACCTGACCGCTCGCGGCATCGGCGTTTTGATCACCGACCACAATGTTCGCGAAACATTGGGTCTGATCGATCGCGCCTATATCATCCATGCCGGTGAAGTGCTGACCCATGGCCGCGCGTCTGAGATCGTCAACAATGCCGATGTCCGCAGACTGTATCTGGGTAATAATTTCAGCCTCTGACATCAAAGCTGAAAAAATCGACTGACGCCTTGCAGTCCCGGCAAAGATTCTTCCGCCCAGCCCCATAGTTGAGCTTGACCAAACAAGAATAAAAAGCAATTTTTGGGCCAGTTCAGACTTTACCGCTCAATTATTTTAGAAATACGAGCGATGAAGGGGTTTATGGGAGTTTAGCGTCCGCCATGGCCTTGTCCGCCAGTCTTTTGTTGCGTCAAAGCCAGTCTCTGGTCATGACCCCACAACTGATGCAGTCCATTCAGCTGCTTCAGATGACGCATATTGAGCTGACGCAATTCATCGCCCAGGAAGTCGAAAAGAACCCGCTGCTTGAAATAGTAGCAAACGACAGTGATTTGGGCAGCGCTTCTGCCTCCGTGGATGACGGTTTCGATGATGCGCCCCTTGCGCCGGACACGTTTTCCGAAAACAGCGCCGATCCCGACGAGTGGTATGGCGACCGCGCCAGCAGCCTCAACGAACAGCTGGATACCAGCTTCGAAAACGTGTTTCCCGATGATGGTCCGCAGCAAAAGGCGGATGCGCCGGAACTGGTCGGCCAGTGGAAATCCATGCCGGGCGCGGAAGGATCGGAGGCCTATGATCTCGATGATTTCGTTGCCGGAAAGCCGAGCCTGCGCGAGCATATCGGCCAGCAACTGCCCTTCACCGTTTCCTCAGCCCAGGACCGCATGATCGCGGATGTGCTGCTCGATCATCTGGATGAGACCGGATATCTTGCCGCAGACGCCGTGGATGATGTGGCCGAGCGGCTGGGCAAATCCAGAAAAGACGTCGAGGCCATTTTGTCTGCCTTGCAGACGCTCGATCCGCCGGGTGTGTTTGCGCGCTCGCTCAGCGAATGCCTCTCCATCCAGCTCGCCCAGAAGGATCGCCTCGATCCCGCCATGAAGGCTTTCGTCGGCAATCTCGAACTTCTGGCCAAGCGCGATTTCGCCTCGCTCAAGCGGCTTTGCGGCGTCGGTGAGGAAGACCTTCTCGACATGCTCGCGGAAATCCGCTGCCTCAACCCACGCCCCGGCGCGGGTTTCGAAACCGGTGTTTCTGAAACGATTGTGCCCGACATTATCGTGCGTCCATCGAGCGATGGCGGCTGGCTGATCGAACTCAATCCAGAAACCCTGCCCCGCGTCCTCGTCAACCAGACCTATTTTGCACAGGTCTCCAAGCTCAAGACCCGCGAAGGCGAAGACGGCGAATTCATCTCCGAATGTATGCAGACCGCCAGCTGGCTGACCCGCAGTCTGGACCAGCGCGCCAAGACCATCATGAAGGTTGCCAGCGAAATCGTGCGCCAGCAGGACGCCTTTCTGCTGCACGGCGTCGACCACCTTCGCCCGCTCAATCTGCGGCAGGTGGCAGACGCCATCAAGATGCATGAATCGACCGTCAGCCGTGTCACATCGCGAAAATACATGCTGACGCCACGCGGCCTTTTCGAGCTGAAATATTTCTTCAGCGTCTCCATTGGGGCCGTGGAAGGTGGCGACAGCCATTCGGCGGAGGCCGTGCGTCACCGCATCAAGATCATGATTGCCCAGGAAGCGCCTGAAGCTGTTCTCTCAGATGACGATATCGTTGATATTCTGAAAAAAAATGGCGTCGAGCTGGCGCGACGAACCGTCGCAAAATATCGTGAAGCCATGAATATTCCCTCCTCCGTGCAGCGGCGACGGGAGAAAAAAGCCATGGCAAAAGTGGCAACGGCGTAACGAAATCTTCATATATTTCAAATCGTTAATAATCTTAATTGACTCTTACTGCCACCAAGGCTAGAAGCTCGCCGCACAGAAGGCAGGGGCCAGATCAACGGTAAATTGTAGAAGGCGCCTGGGCGCCAAGTCGTAATGAGACCGAAACGGACTCGAAACGCTTGGATGAGGGCGTCGCTTGACGTAAGCTGTTACACGCAAATCACTGAAAAAGGAAAAATTCCATGAGTGTGCGTGTATCTGGTAAACATATGGATATCGGCGAATCGTTCCGTCAGAGGATCGAGGACAACATTAGCCTGGCGATTACCAAATACTTTGATGGGGGGTATTCTGGTCAAGTAACTGTGGAGAAGTCCGGTGCGCGTTTCGACGCGGATTGCAAGATTCATCTCGATACCGGGATTGTCCTGCATGCGGCCGGACAGGCCAACGATCCGCAAGCGAGCTTCGATGCCGCCGCTGCGCGTATCGAAAAGCGGCTTCGCAGATACAAGAGAAAATTGAAGGATCACCACAACGGTTCTTCGGCAAACGGCATTCTGGAAGAGTTTCCCTATACAGTCATGGATGCCATGCCTGATGAAGACGACGAACTGCCTGAAGATTTCGCACCGACCATCGTCGCTGAAACCTCCAAGCAGGTAAAGACGATGACGGTTGCAAGCGCGGTCATGGCGCTGGACATGACAGACGAGCCGGTCCTGCTGTTTCGCAGCCCGGGTAAGGAACTGAATATCGTTTACCGCCGCAACGATGGAAACATCGGTTGGATTGACGCGGCGACGATAAAGAACTGAATAGTCTGACAAGACATCGGAAGTGCAGCGTCATGCGTTGCACTTCCGGTTTGTCTCGATGGCATGAAGGATAAAGAGAATGGCGTTGGCAGATTTGCTGCAACAAGATGCGATTATTCCCGCCCTCAAGGTCAATTCCAAAAAGCAGCTCCTCCAGGAACTGGCGGCAAAAGCCTCCAAGATTACCGGAGTGCCGGAACGGGAAGTATTCGACGTCATCTTGCAGCGCGAGCGGCTCGGCTCGACCGGCGTCGGTCATGGCATCGCCATTCCACACGGAAAACTGGCCAGCATCGACAAGATCGTCGGCGTTTTTGCGCGCCTTGAAAATCCTGTCGATTTCGAAGCGCTGGACGACCAGCCGGTCGATCTGGTCTTCCTTCTTCTGGCGCCCGAAGGCGCTGGCGCCGATCACCTGAAGGCTTTGTCGCGCATTGCCCGCGTGCTGCGCGATGCCGAACTGGTGGCAAAACTGCGCGCCACCGAATCCGATACGGCCATCTACACCTTCCTCAATCAGGAACAGGCAACCGCCGCCTGAGCGGTTTTGCATTCAAGCTCGATGGGTTTAAACCTTCCGGACGTCAGACCTGCAATGGCTGGCAATGGGAGGAGACATCATGGATGTTTCGGACAATCATGGCGATTGGTACACTCATGGCAGCTTGCGGTGGCGAGATGGCTTTGGCGCAAACTGCCGACTTTCAGACACAAGGCGTCACTGCGGATAATCTGCCTGCTTACGCCGATCACCTGAAACAACAGCTGACCTTTCCGCTGGGATGGTCGTCGCATGTTTCCGATCCAGCAGTTTGGAAAACAAAGGCACGCTCAAAGTTATGGGAACTGACGCTCCAGACGGCGGACCAGACACAATTCAATCCCCATATGATCGACGAGGTCGATCGCGGCACATACGTCGCGCGCAAGGTCGCGTTCAACCTGACCCAACACAATCGCATCATCGCGCTAATGCTGGTGCCGAAAGGGAAGGGCCCTTTTCCGGCAGCGGTTTTCTACCACGATCACGGATCGAATTTTGATATCGGCAAGGAAAAGCTGATCGAGACATGGGGTGACGAGGCCAGGCTGATCTCTTCTCAAGGGTGGGGCCAAAAGTTTTTCTCGGGCCGTTTCCCCGGTGATGAGCTTGCGCGTCGCGGCTATGTCGTCTTGGCCACAGACGCTCTGGGTTGGGGAGATCGCGGCCCGCTGACTTATGAGGCCCAGCAGGCGCTTGCCGCCAATTTCGCCAATCTGGGAAGCTCGCTGGCAGGCTCCATGGCGCTGGAAGACGTTCGCGCTGCGGCATTTCTCAAAAGCCTTCCAGAGGTGGACAAGGGGCGCATTGCGGCCATCGGCTTTTCCATGGGCGCATTCCGTGCGTGGCAGGCGGCGGCCCTCAGCGACGACATCACAGCCACGGTCGCGGTCAACTGGATGGGAACGGCCAAGGGCCTGATGGTGCCCGGCAACAACCAGCTGCGTGGCGGCTCTGCGTGGCACATGACGCATCCCGGCTTGATGCAGCATATGGACTACCCCGATGTCGCCAGCCTTGCTGCCCCCAACTCGATGCTGATCTTGGCAGGTGAGAAGGACACGCTTTTCCCGCCTGCGTCCGTGACGGAAGCCTTTGGGAAGATGAAAGATGTCTGGGCTGCGTGGAATGCGGCGGATCGGTTCGAAAGCAAAATTTGGCCGGGCGGCCATGTGTTCGAAGCGGATCAGCAGGACTATGCGTTTGACTGGCTGGATAGGCAGTTTGGGCGGTGATTTCGACTGAAGCGACCGTCACCCCGGACTTGATCCGGGGGCCAGTGACCCGACGTCTGTCGGGTCGAAGGACTCTTTCAGCCCAAGGACTTGGGCTGACTGGATTCCGGCTCAAGGCCGGAATGACGGAAGACCGAGGTTAAGCGTCTTTCTCATTAACGCCGCTGGTGCCCGGCTCTGCCGTGACAGGCACTTCGCCCTTCGGGCCACCCTTGGCAACGCCGACCATCGCAGGGCGCAGAACTCGTTCACCGATAGTGAAGCCAGCCTGTACCACCTGAACGACGGTGTTGTTCGGAACCGCCGTGTTGGGGATTTCGAACATGGCCTGATGGAAATTCGGGTCGAATTTCTGGCCTTCCGCATCCATCTTGCGCACGCCGTGACGTTCCAGCGCAGACAGCATGGCGCGCTCGGTCATGTCGACGCCTTCGATCAGGCCGGTAATGCCCGCTTCGGCATTGGTCTTCAGTTCCTCGGGAATGGCTTCGAGAGCGCGGCGAAGATTGTCGGATACGGCCAGCATGTCGCGGGCGAAACCGGCGACGGAATAGGCCTTGGCATCCTTCACTTCACGCTCGGTGCGGCGACGAAGATTGTCCATTTCGGCGGCAAGGCGCAGGAATTTGTCGCGCAGATCGGCATTTTCGGCCTTCAGCACATCAATCGGATCGGGCTCTGCCTGCTCGGGCACAGCGTTCTCCGCCGTTGCCGCTTCGTTAGCCTCGTCTACGACGTCTGCGTCAGGTCCGGCTTTATTTGTGTCATCGGTCATGACGTTCTCCAGCTTCACATGTGTAATGGCTTAGTGTTAGGGGTTGCGCCCGATATCGAGCTTTGCCAAGCAAAAATCAAGGCTTGCCAGTCAAACCATCTAGGATTCAATGATGTCTTTTCGATATCAGCGTCTTTGGCTGGAAAGCCGCGCCATGATCTGGGCGGTATAATCGACCATGGGCACGATGCGCGAGTAATTGAGCCTCGTCGGGCCAATCACGCCCACGGCGCCCACCACGCGGTTCTCATCGTCCCTGTAGGGCGCAACGATCAGCGATGAGCCGGACAGCGAAAACAATTTGTTTTCCGACCCGATGAAAATTCTGACGCCGGAACCGGTCTCGGCCAGATTGAGAACCTCGATCAGATTGTCCTTGCGCTCCAGATCGTCAAACAGCAACCGCACGCGGTCGATGTCCTCTTCCCCCGCCAGCCCTTCCAGCAGGTTGGAGCGCCCGCGCACGATCAGCCGTCCGAGCTTGCCCTCTTCATTGTCGCCAGACCACACCGCCAGTCCGCGCGTCACCAGATCCTGCGCCAGCGTGCTGAGCGCCGTCTGAAGCTCGGATTTCTGCTGCAGGAGTTGCGTGCGCAATTCGGGAAGCGTCTGACCTGACAGATGGGCGTTGATAAAGTTTGCGGCCTCCGTCAGCTGCGAGGAGGTAATACCGGCGGGCAGATCGATGATGCGGTTTTCGACCTGATTGTTGTCACCCACCAGAATGGCAAGCCCCTTCGTCGGCTCGAGACGAATGAACTCAACATGCTTCAGCACCGCGTCACTCTTGGTCGTCAACACCAGACCCGCACCACGCGACATGCCAGAGAGCATGCGGCTGGCTTCGGTGAGCAGACCCTCTATCGGCTGCTCCCGGCCCGAAACGGGGCCGATCTGCCGGTCGATGCTGGCGCGCTGCTCGGCGGGCAGATCGCCCACCTGCATGAAGGCATCCACGAAAAAGCGCAATCCGGTCTGGGTGGGCAGACGACCGGCGCTGATATGCGGCGAATAGATAAGGCCCAGCTCTTCCAGATCGCTCATAACATTGCGCACGGAGGCGGGGGAGAGTGACATGGGCAACAGGCGAGACAGGTTGCGCGAGCCCAGCGGCTCACCATTTTCCAGATAGCCTTCGACGATGCGGCGGAAGATTTCGCGCGAGCGATCATCCAGCAACGCACCCGGTTCTTTTCCGATTGGAGGAGAAAGGCCCATTTCGCTCGCTCTTCATAATGTCAGTAACAAAGCGAATATAGTCTCTCGCGTCGTTAAGTGAAAACGGAAATTCCGTACAGGGTAAACCCAAGCCCGCTTTTCCTTTGCAAAACCGGTGTCGCGGCCTTAGAAGGCGGAGATCAAAACGGAGACGAACCATATGCGGCCTTCAGGCAGAAAAACCGATCAGATGCGCAAAGTTTCTTTCGAGCGCAATTTCTCCAAGCACGCCGAAGGTTCCTGTCTGGTAAAATTTGGCGATACGCATGTTCTCGTCACCGCCAGCCTTGAAGAAAAGACGCCACCATGGCTGCGCAACAGTGGCAAGGGCTGGGTCACCGCCGAATATGGCATGCTGCCCCGCTCCACCCATGAACGCATGCGCCGCGAAGCCGCATCCGGCAAGCAGGGTGGCAGAACGCAGGAAATCCAGCGTCTCATTGGCCGCTCGCTGCGCGCCGTGGTCGATCTGCAGGCGCTGGGCGAGCGCCAGATCAGCATCGACTGCGATGTCATCCAGGCAGACGGCGGCACCCGCACCGCCTCCATCACCGGCGCATGGATTGCCCTTCACGATTGCCTGAAGTGGATGGAAAGCCGCAACATGATCAAGGTGGAGAAGGTCCTGAAAGACCATATCGCCGCCATTTCCTGCGGTATTTTCGCCAGCCAGCCGGTAATCGATCTCGATTACCTCGAAGATTCCTCGGCTGAAACCGACGCCAATTTCGTCATTACCGGCTCCGGTGGCATTGTCGAAATTCAGGGCACAGCCGAAGGCGCACCTTTCTCGGAAGAAGAATTTCTGACGCTGCTCGGCCTTGCCAAGACCGGCTGTGCGGAACTCGTTGAGCTGCAAAAGCAGGCTATTGCCTGATCCGGAGCGGAAGACCATGCGCAAACTCGATACACGCACCATTGTCGTTGCCAGCCATAACAAGGGCAAGATCGCCGAAATCGCCGACCTGATCGGCCCCTTCGGCTTTTCCGCCAAGTCGGCTGCGGAGCTGAACTTCGCAGAACCCGATGAGACCGGCACGACCTTCGAGGAAAATGCGGCGATCAAGGCTTTGGCCTCGGCGCAAGCCTCCGGCCTGCCCGCATTGTCCGATGATAGTGGCTTGGTGATCGACGCACTGGATGGCAATCCCGGCGTCTACACGGCCAATTGGGCCGAGACGGCGGACGGCACGCGTGATTTCGCCATGGCAATGCAGAAGGTAGAAGACGCACTTCAGCAACGTGGCGCAACCGAACCTTCCGCCCGCACGGCCCGCTTCGTCAGCGTGCTGTGCCTTGCATGGCCCGATGGTCATACGGAGTTCTTCCGCGGCGAAATCGAAGGCACGGTCGCATGGCCACCGCGCGGTACAAGCGGCTTCGGCTACGATCCAGTTTTCCAGCCGGAAGGCTACGAGACCACCTTTGGTGAAATGAGCGCCGAGGAAAAGCACGGCTGGAAGCCCGGCGATCCGCAGGCTCTCTCCCACCGCGCCCGCGCCTTCAAAAAATTCGTCGAAACCTGTCTTAACGCATGATGACCGATCTTGGGAGCAGGTTCTCCCCTGCCCCCAATATGACGATTGCACCCGATACCGGTGATCCCGGTTTTGGCATCTATGTGCATTGGCCCTTCTGCGCGGCCAAATGTCCCTATTGCGATTTCAACAGCCATGTCCGTCACAAGCCGGTGGATCAGGACCGTTTTGTTGCCGCCTTCCTCAAGGAAATGGACACGATGCGAAGCTTAAGCGGCGCAAAGGTCGTGACCAGCATCTTCATGGGCGGCGGCACGCCATCGCTGATGGACCCGCAGACGGTGGGCGCCATTCTGGATGGCATCGCCCGTTTCTGGCATGTGCCTGACGGTATCGAAATCACCATGGAAGCCAACCCGTCCAGCGTGGAAGCGGAACGTTTTCGCGGCTACCGCGCCGCCGGTGTCAACCGCGTGTCGATGGGCGTGCAGGCGCTGAACGACCGCGACCTGAAATTTCTGGGCCGTCTGCATGATGTGGCCGATGCGCTGAAAGCCATCCGCCTTGCCCGCGACATCTTCCCGCGCATGTCCTTCGACCTCATCTATGCCCGCCCGAACCAGACTGTCGAGGAATGGGAAAAAGAGCTTGTCGAAGCCATTTCCTATGCTGTCGATCACCTGTCGCTCTACCAGCTGACCATCGAGGAAGGCACCGCCTTTTACGGTCTGCACAAGGCAGGAAAGCTGATCGTGCCCGACGGCGATCAATCCGCGCTGCTCTATGAGGCAACACAGGAGATCACTGCGCGCCACGGCATGCCCGCTTACGAGGTCTCCAACCACGCCATACCGGGTGCCGAAAGCCGCCATAACCTCACCTATTGGCGCTATGGCGACTATGCCGGCATCGGCCCCGGCGCACATGGACGCCTGACCAAAGGCGGCGCAAAACTCGCAACCGCCACCGAACGCCACCCGGAAACATGGCTGGACGCCGTCGAACGCGAAGGCCATGGCATTCTGGATCAGGAGATGCTTGGTGTCGAAGAACAGTCCGACGAGCTGCTGCTGATGGGCCTGCGCCTGCGCGAAGGCGTCGATCTCGCCCGCTGGAGCGACCTCTCGGGCCGCGACCTCGACCCCGACAAGGAAGAGTTCCTGTTGCAACACGGCTTCATAGAGCGCATCGGCAATTCGCGCCTACGCTGCACGCCATCGGGCATGTTGATACTGGACTCGGTGGTCGCTGATCTGGCGTGTTGATGACACGTCGATTCAAAATCCGGTGTTTGAAGAAAGGCATCCATGAATCTGATTGAGGAACGGGTAGCGACGGCACGGGCGGGCACAAACCCCTTCGTCATTACCCGAATGGCTTCAGGTTGGCTGGTCATCGGGGATGTACAGCCCCTTCCGGGCTATTGTCTTTTGCTTGCGGACCCGGTTGTCCCAAGCCTCAACCATCTTGATGCCCAAGAGCGTCTCATATTTTTGAACGATATGGCTGTGGTGGGTGATGCGCTTCTGAACGTCACAGGATGTGCGCGGATAAACTATGAGATTTGGGGAAATGCAGAGCCTGCCCTGCACGCCCATATCATGCCCAGATACGATTCCGAACCGACAGACAAACGCCACCGTCCCGCTTGCATGGGCTATTCCTGGCCTGATGCACCCAAATCGTCCGGTGATGATTACGTAGCGCTGGTGTCCAAGCTGAGACAAGCCGTCGCCGATATCCAGTCATCGAAGCAGGATTGAAGATATGGGCCAAATCAGAATAGTGCCGCTGAGCGAACATTCGCATTATGTGGCGCCGTTGGTCGAAATGCTACATATGGAATGGGGCTCGCTCTCAAATTGGAGCGACCCTGTAGTGCTTAAGACTGTTATCGAAGGTCGGTTGCAAATCCATGCGGCACCGCTGGCACTGATCGCACTCGACGGTACGAAATTCGCCGGAAGCGTCAGCATTACGCGAGACGAACTCCCACACCACCCGGACAAGACATTTTGGATCGGTGATGTCATCGTGGCAGCCGATCAACGTGGTCGCGGTATCGGCACATTGATGATGAACGCCATTACCGCCCACGCCGCAGAGATTGGAATCACCGATCTTTATCTCTACACGCCCGATCAAGAAGCCTACTACCGTAAACTCGGCTGGCAAACGATTGGCCGCGACCCCGCCAACGGCGAGGACAATGTCGTCATGCGATATTGCTTGTAAATTTTCCGCAGTGGATTTGGCGATGTTGCTGCGATAAATTATCACTTGGTATTACCTCGTGATGTGAGGCCTCAATCGCTACCTCTCTCAAGATCGACAACACGCTGAAAGAGCGCGTCCAGCAACTGGCCAGCCAGCGTCGTCGGTCATCGCACTGGATCATGCTGGAAGCCATTCAACAATATGTCGAGCGGGAAGAGGCGAGAGAGAGCTTTAAGCAGGAGGCGCTAACCTCTTGGAAAGCTATCAGGAAACGGGCCGCCACCTGACCGGAAAAAAAGTCAGCACCTGGTTGGAAAGCTGGGGTACGGATGATGAAAAGCCTGTGCCCGTTTGCCACGAGTAATCATGACCTAAGGTGCCGTGCAAGGCTTGGAGCGGTGTCGAAAATTTCTCGTCGCCAAAGCTCCAGAAGCCGCACGGCGTGCCGGTAAAGCCATTCAACAACAATTCGTGCTAATGGAGACGTCTCCCAATATGGGATGCCCATTCTCGATGCCACGGAATTGCGCGAATTGGTTATCGCCTTTGGGGATTCCGGTTACGCGGCACTTTACCGGCACGAGCCGGTAGGCAACACGGTTTATATCCTCGCCTTCCGGCATCAGAAAGAAGCTGGCTATTAGAGCTTGGCACCAAGCCAACAGGCTTACGGATTCATCTTGCAGCAAAAACGGTCAGGTTTCCCTGACCGTTTGATGTCTCAAGCATTATTCTCGTTGATCAACCGCTTCAGCAGTTCCACTTCGTGGCCCAGCTTGCTGTCTCCACCGATCAGTTCTTCGATCTTGCGCACCGCGTGCAGAACGGTGGTGTGATCGCGTCCGCCGAAACGGCGACCGATTTCGGGGAAGGAGCGTGGGGTCAGCATCTTGGCGAGATACATGGCCACCTGGCGTGGTTTGACGATGACGCGGGTGCGGCGGTTGGAGACCAGTTCCTGTCGCGAGACATTGTAATGCCGTGCGACGATACGCTGGATATCTTCGATGCGCACACGCTTGGCTTCACCGGTGCCGACCAGATGGGCCAGAAGCTCGTCCACGCGTTCAACCGAAAGGTTCGGCTCGAAGGAGCGACGGAAGATCAGCTGGTTGAAAGCACCTTCCAACTCGCGACCGCTGGCTGTCACGCTGCGGGCAACGTGGGAGACGATCTCTTCGGGAATATCGAAGCTCGGATCTTCCTGACGGGCGGTTGCGATGCGCTGCGTCAGCATCTCATAGCGCATCTCATAGTCCGGGCCTTCGATTTCGATGGCCATGCCACCCTGAAGGCGCGAACGCACGCGGGGATCGAGCGATTCCAGTTCCCATGGCGCGCGGTCTGCGGCCACCACAACCTGCTTGGCGCTGTCGAGCAGCATGTTGAGCAGATGGCAGAACTCGTGCTGGATCATCTTGCCCTGCAGGAACTGCATGTCATCGATGACCAGAAGGTCGATATTGCGCAGCGTATCCTTCAGCGTCAGCGCATCATTGTCACGGATCGCGGTTGCGAAGCGCCACATGAAATATTCCGCCGTCAGATAGACCACGCGCGGATTGCGCGGACTGTCGATGGCCGCATTGGCGATGGCCTGAAGAAGATGTGTCTTTCCAAGGCCCACACCCGCATGGATGAAGAGTGGATTGAAGCGCACGGCACCAGCACCGGCTTCGGCAATGGTCTTGGCTGCTGCCAGGGCCACGCGGTTGGACGCGCCTTCGACAAAGGTATCGAAGGTGAAACGTGTATCGAGCGGCGAGCCGAACAGCGGGCCGGAACCCGAGTGACGGGTCGTGGACGCGGATGCTGCGGTATGAGACTGCTGCGCGCTTGACGTCGGCTGCGGCGGAATGAACGGCTTTGCCCGCTGTGCGGACGCGCTCATGTCGACCACAGGCTGTGCGCGTTCTTCAACCGGTGCCGGACGTACTGGACGGCTGGCCGAACGCACCAGGATCTCCACCTTCAACACATCAGCATCTTCGCTCTGAATGAGCGTAGTGATGAGGTCGATGTAACGGTTGTTGATCCAGGACTTCAGAAATGTCGTTGGAACGGTAAAACGCACAACGCTTTTGGAAACGGAATGAAGTTTGAGCCGAGCGAACCAGCTTGCGTAAACTTCGGGTCCAACCTGTGCTTTCAGCCGCGCGCTAAAACGCTCGAACAGCGCGTCATGCTTCATATCCTGTTTGTCCCCTGCCGCATCAGTGCCAGCTGCATCACATGCCTTTGGTGTGCGGTCCCCGTTTGCCACCGCACCCATCACCAAATTCAATTGCATATTGCCGCCTTTCAAATTGCCAATCATAGCCTGACGAACCAACGTCCATCAGGGATACCCCTCGTTCATTCTTACTCTCGGACACTCCCCTCGAAAGACATGTCCTCAAGCCATTTGTATTACCGCGAGCCGGTTATCCCATTTCCCTCTACATCATGGAGAGGCCTGCGATTACTCAACAACTACTCCCACAACACAACTTTAACATATGCCGATCAAGGCACGGTTTCGCATTTCCGCAACCTGCTGGATTGCGGCCAAACCGGCCCCGATACTTGAAAAAACGAACTCAAACAGAACTCGTCCGCAAGGAGCATGTACCTTCGATACTCAAGGATCGAGATAGCTTGTGGATAGAAATCCTTGCCCCTTGTCGAGATGCATTTAGGCAGGATCGGGGGTGGAGATCAATGGCGATTTTTCTGCGAAACGGAAGATCGGCCATTGACTCACACAGGCCGTTTTGCATCGATTGAAGGGCCGTCTGGAGAATCTCTTATGAATCAATGAGATTCAATTTCGTGGCTTTTTTAAAGCGCGATTTGGCGGAAAAATAAAAATTCTCTTGACTCTATACTTCGGTAACCTTCCGCAGGGGAAGGACGGTCGGATTTTAAAGACCTTTTGTAAGCCATTGTTTTTTATTATCTTTTTTCGTCATCGCTCTGACGCAGAAGTGTCATGCTATGCAGCACAATGTTAACAAGTCGTTAGAAACAGAAAAAGCCCGGTCTTTCGACCAGGCTTTTTTGTAATAAATTTGTATTAGCCGGATTAGGCGGAAAGTGCCTTCACGCGCTGGGCCAGACGGGACACCTTGCGGGACGCCGTGTTGCCGTGCAGAACGCCGCGGGTAGCTGCGCGCTGGATCTCAGGCTGGGCTACTTTGAGCGCTTCTGTTGCGACTGCCAGATCACCCGATGCGATGGCCTCTTCGACCTTGCGAATGAAACCGCGAACGCGCGAACGGCGAGCCTTGTTGACTGCGGTACGGCGAGCGATCTTGCGAGTCGCCTTTTTCGCCGAAGTTGTATTGGCCATGTATGCCTCTCTTCGAATTCAAACCAAAATCCGCAACCACAGGATCAGGTCCGTCAAAGACCTCGCGTTCCAAAGAGTGCGGGAGTAATTGGAACAAGCCGGATGGCTTTTCCTAACCGTGGGCGGGCATATAACCCTAAAGCTGCTGCCCGTCAACGCGCATTTTCAGCAAAAACGCTGATATTCCGAATCCTTGGCGTCGCTGGAGACCAAAACACATGAAGGTTTTGTGTCTATTCCGCCATAGGATTGCATTAGCGATTCTTGAATACAGGTTTTCTCTTCTCCGCGAAAGCCGCCATGCCTTCTTTCTGGTCTTCGGTCGCAAAAAGCGACTGGAACAGGCGGCGCTCGAAGCGCAGGCCCTCGCTCAGAGAGACCTCGAAGGAGCGATTGACGCTTTCCTTTGCCATCAGCACGGATGCACGCGACAGGGATGCGATGGTGCTGGCCGCCTCCACCGCTTCATCCATCAGCCGCTCCTGCGGCACGATGCGTGACACCAGCCCCGCCCGCTCCGCCTCAGCTGCATCCATCTTGCGGCCCGTCAGCACCAGGTCCATGGCCTTGGCCTTGCCGACGGCGCGCGTCAGGCGCTGCGACCCGCCCATGCCGGGAATGACGCCGAGCGTGATTTCCGGCTGTCCGAATTTGGCACTCTCGGACGCGATGATGAAATCGCACATCATGGCAAGCTCGCAGCCACCGCCCAGCGCAAAGCCGGAGACAGCAGCAATGACCGGCTTGCGGGCAGCGGCCACATCGTCCCAGCCGCCTAGGAAATCACCGAGATAGGCGTCTACGAAATCCAGCGACTGCATCTCCTTTATATCCGCACCGGCGGCAAAGGCCTTTGGCGAACCGGTGATGACAATGGCGCCGATGGAATCATCGCTCGAAAACGACGTCAATATATGCCGTAGTTCTTTTAAGAGGGTCGAGTTCAGCGCGTTCAGAGCCTGCGGTCGGTTGAGCGTGATGACGCCGACATCATCACGCTTTTCAACGATCAGCGTTTCGTAATCCATGTGGGTGGTCCTCTCCCATTATTTTTGACAGGCGGCGCAATAGAAGGTGGAGCGCCCGGCCTGCACGATCCGCTCGACCGTACCCCCGCAACCGGGTGTGGGGCAAGCATGACCTTGGCGATCGTAAACCGAAAAGGAATGCTGGAAATAGCCGAGCGTGCCGTCGGTCTGGATATGGTCGCGCAGGGACGAGCCACCCGCCGCAATCGCATCGGCAATGACCTCACGGATTTTCTGGGTGAGATCGACCAGCTGCGCCTTGGGCTTTCCGGTTTTCGTCACCAGCGTCCCTGCCGCTCTCAAGGGAGACAGATGCGCGCGCCACATCGCCTCGCAGACATAGATATTGCCAAGCCCGGCAATGACCTTCTGGTCCAGCAGCGTGCTTTTCAGCGGCTGGCTTTTGCCATCAAAGCGGCTTGCGAGATAATCGGCGCTCAGCGCATTGCCGGTCGGTTCGGGCCCGAGATCGACAAAGGCAGGGTAGAGGTCGATATGGGCGCGCTCCACCAGATGCATGAAGCCGAAACGGCGCGGGTCATTATAGATGACCTGCGCAGACGCCCCTGTCTCCTTTTGCAGATGGAAGATGACATGGTCATGCTTGCCATCCTTGGAGCGCGCATAATGAAACTCGCCCGGCGTTTCCGACGGCCCTGCCTGCTCCTCGATGCGGAAGGAGCCGGACATGCCCAGATGCGCGATGATGGTGAGCCCGTCTTCCAGCTCGATCAGCAGATATTTGGCCCGACGTCCCAGAGAGACGATGCGCTTGCCTTCCACCAGTGCTGAAAACCCATCGGGAAAGGGAAAGCGCAGGTCGGGCCGGGCAAGCACGACTTTCTCCACGCGCGCACCCTCCATGGTCGGCGCAAGGCCGCGTCGGACGGTTTCAACTTCGGGCAATTCTGGCATGGAGTTTATCCCACATGTTTACCGCAACGGTCTTGTGATCTCATGCCTGCGGGCATACATGTCGCAGGCATGTTGTGTCGCAACAGATAGCGTCGCAATCGCCTTTCCGCTATGGTCCGCACCGCAATTAAAGATGGAGACCGCTGATGACCGAAGCCCGCACCACCGCAGATGGCGGCATGGAAACCTCTTACGGCTTTCACAAGGTTGACGAAGGCCAGAAGCAGGGCATGGTCAACGAGGTCTTTCACAAGGTCGCCAAGCGCTACGACATCATGAATGATGTCATGTCTGCGGGCATGCACCGTTTGTGGAAAGACGCGATGATCTCAGCGCTCAACCCGCGCAAGGACCCGTCCTACAAGACACTGGATGTGGCTGGCGGCACCGGCGACATCGCTTTCCGCATCATCGAAGCTTCCAATCGCCTCGCCCATTCCACCGTTCTCGACATCAACGGCTCGATGCTGGCGGTGGGCGAAGAGCGGGCAGCAAAGAAGAAGCTTTCCGACAATCTGACCTTCGTGGAAGCCAATGCCGAGGAGCTGCCTTTCGAGGCGGGTAGTTTCGATGCCTATACGGTCGCCTTCGGCATTCGCAACGTGCCGCGTATCGATGTGGCGCTTAAAGAAGCGCATCGGGTGCTGAAGCGCGGCGGACGTCTTTTGGTGCTGGAGTTTTCCGAAGTGGAGATGCCGCTGCTCGACAAGGTCTATGACGCCTGGTCCTTCAACGCCATTCCGCAATTCGGCAAGATGATTACCGGTGATGCCGAGCCCTATCAGTATCTGGTGGAATCGATCCGCAAATTCCCCAATCAGGAAGACTTTGCAGCGATGATCCGCACCGCCGGTTTCTCGCGCGTGAGCTATACTAATTATACCGGCGGCATCGCCGCGCTGCATTCCGGCTGGAAGCTTTGATCCACATGAAGGCTTGCAGCAGCAGGAAGAAGGCATTTGCATGAGTACGCTTGGCGCATATTTCCGGCTTGCAAGGGTCGGCTGGGTTCTCGTGCGCGAAGGCGTGGTGCTGGCTCTGCCATCCGAGGAACTGCCGGCCACGGCGAAATTTGCCAAAGCGCTGCTCAAACCCTTTGCCCGCAACCGCGCAAAACATGCAGACCGTCGTGACCGGCTGGCAACTGCCGTAGAACGTCTCGGCCCTTCCTATGTGAAGATGGGCCAGTTTCTGGCCACCCGCCCGGATGTGGTGGGCGCGGATTTTGCCGAAGACCTTTCGCGCCTGCAGGACCGCATGGCCTTCTTTCCCAATGCTGCGGCAAAGGCAAATATAGAGGGGTCGCTCGGTCGTCCGGTTTCCGATCTCTACCTCGAATTCCGTGACCCGATTGCCGCTGCCTCCATTGCGCAGGTGCACCCGGCCATTGTGCGCACCCCCTCGGGACAGAAGAAGGTGGCCGTGAAGGTCATTCGCCCCGGCGTGCGCCAGCGCTTCCAGAACGATCTGGAGGCGATGTATCTGATTGCCGATCTTCAGCAGCGCTTCATCCGTTCCGCCCGCCGTCTGCGGCCTGTGGAAGTGACCCGCGCGCTGGAACAGACGACCAAGATTGAAATGGATTTGCGGCTGGAAGCGGCTGCCCTGTCTGAACTTGCGGAGAACACGCAAGGTGATCCCGGCTTTCGCGTGCCGGAGGTGGACTGGGAGCGTACGGGCCGCGATGTCGTCACCATGGAATGGATCGACGGCGTCAAGATGTCGGATGTCGAGGGCCTGAAGGCTGCTGGTCATGATCTCAACGCGCTGGCCGATACGCTGATCCAGTCCTTCCTGCGCCATACGCTGCGCGACGGCTTCTTCCATGCCGACATGCACCCCGGCAATCTCTTCGTCGATCCCAAGGGCATGATCGTTGCCGTGGATATGGGCATTGCCGGGCGGCTCGGCAAAAAGGAACGCCGGTTTCTGGCCGAAATTCTCTATGGCTTCATCACCCGCGATTACATGCGCGTGGCGGAAGTGCATTTCGAAGCGGGCTACGTGCCCGGCCACCATGACATCGCCAGCTTCGCTCAGGCCATACGCGCCATCGGCGAGCCGATCCATGGCCAGCCTGCCGAAACCATTTCCATGGGCAAGCTGCTGACGCTTCTCTTCGAAGTGACCGAACTCTTCGACATGGAAACGCGGCCTGAACTGGTGATGCTGCAAAAGACCATGGTGGTGGTGGAAGGCGTTTCGCGCATTCTCAACCCGCGCTTCAACATGTGGAAAGCGGCAGACCCCGTCGTCAGCGGCTGGATCCGCGACAATCTCGGCCCCAAGCGCATCGTGACCGACCTGAAGGACGGCCTGAAAGCAGCCGTCAAACTCGCCGAAGCCGCCCCGGAAATCGCCGCCAAGACGGAAAAGCTGCATGCCGATCTCGTCTATATGAGCGAACACGGCCTACGCTTCGATGCCAGCACGGCAGAAGCCATCGGCAAGGCCGAGGCGCGGCATACGCGCTGGGGACGGATTGCGCTTTGGGTGATTGCGCTGGTGCTGGTTTATATTGCGGTGAGGGTTAGCTGAGGGTCTTGCTGAAACTGTAAGTGGATTTTCAGAAAAATACGACACTGAAACAAAGAATCAGAGCGACGGCTCGTATTCTTAACTATCGTAAGCACAATGTACAAATTTGATTTACCCAAAAATCCCTTGCAACCAATCACAGGGTAGGATAATTATTCTGTCGGGCCTGGCCCACGAGATCGCCTTTGCGGTCGCCTAAAAGCCTCGACAGAAATGTCGGAGGCTTTTTGAGTTTTTAGGCTTTCTTTTGTACGTTTTCAAAGCAGCTATATTTGGATCCGAGCATAGGACGCTCGTCTTCCTTTATATGGCAATCGATCAGCTTTCCGTCTTCGATCAGGCGCTGGTATGGACGATTGCTCATGTGATAGCCACCCATACAGATAGGCCAAAGATACAAATCCGCTAATTGCGCCATTGGCGACGTTTTGTTTTTGGTCTGGAATTCATAGAGTGTCTGGTTCAATTGCTCAGAAGTCAGAGGACCATATTTATCGGAATTGTCTTTCGCGAAGGGCATTCCTTCATCCTTAAGCGCTTTGTAGTAGCCCTCCAAGTTCGTATCTTCCGCCTTGTTGCAACGTTCGGGATGCACCCGTAGCTTCATATTTTGACCGATAGCGTATTTCGCCGCCCGCTCTACCACCACCGTGAACGCGGTTTTGCAGAGCATCCATGGATTCTGTTTGTATTGCTCAAGGTATCGCCCATTGTATCCTGGGCGATCAACAGTGCACGCGATACCAATCACCGGCGCCTCTCGCATGAGGACATATAGCTCCTCGTAAAATGCTCCGAGCTTCTCCTTATCCCACCGCCGCAGGAAATCAAAATTCTCGTTCTGCGATCTAATTTCAGACGAGTGCAAAGGCGCCGCGATTTCCCATTTCTCGCAAAACTTAAAATGCAGTTCTCGCGCAAGTTCCTCGTCATCGCTCCGAACCAAAATTCCCCCGAGCGCGAACCAATCATAACCATGCGCCGCTTTCTTTCCGACTTTGTGAGCAGGATGTCTGGTTCCGGAATCGTCGAGGTAGAGGTTTAAGGTGACAGGCAATGCAATCTCTCACGGTAGGCGATAGAATTATCATGAAGAATCGGGCATTAAGCAGATTATAGCCTTGAGCAAACTCGCTGCGGAAACAAATAATTAAAGCGGCAACACAATCCCCAATTCCGCCCGCAGCTTCTTCGTCAGCCCAGCTGCGACCAGCTCGTAAGACCGGCGCACATAATGCTCCAGTTCTGCCGCTTCAAGCGGTGAATGGTCCGAGATTGATACCCATTTGCGCTTGGCGAAATAGGGTGCCTGGGCGATGCCTTCCAGCGAGGTGAGAATCTCGAAACTTTCTTCCGAACATTTGACGACGAGGCGCCAGTCGTCTCGTTCGCCCAGAACGGCAAAAACCTTCTCGCCCACCTTGGCGACATAGGAGTCCCATTGATCGACGAAGGAAACGCCGGGCCATTTGCCCAGGGTGGCATCGAAGCTTGTGCGGTCGAACAGGCTCATGCCAGTTTCTCCGCGATGAGGGCCGCGAGGCGTTTTGCGACTTCGGCCTTATCGAGATCAGGCCAGGCATCGATCCCGGTTTTCGAGATGATCTTTACGCTGTTGCGATCTCCACCCATGATGCCCGTCGCGGCGGAAACGTCATTGGCAACGATGATATCGGCACCTTTGCGCTCCAGCTTGGCGCGGCCATTGATCTCGACATCCTGCGTTTCCGCAGCAAAGCCGACAACGATTTTCGGCCTTTGGGCGTGATGGCCTACAGTCTTCAGAATATCCGGATTTTCCACCATTTGCAGGGCGGGCGGCTGGTCGCCGGGTTGCTTCTTGATCTTCTGATCCACAGCGGTTGCGACGCGCCAGTCGGCGACAGCGGCGACCATGACGGCGATGTCGGCGGGCAGCTGTGACAGAACGGCGTCGCGCATCTCCTCGGCACGTTCGATATGAAGGGTCGAGACACCTGCGGGATCGGCAATCGTCACCGGGCCGGAGACCAGCGTGACCTCGGCACCCAGTTCCGCCAGCGCTGCTGCAATGGCATGGCCTTGCTTGCCGGAGGAGCGGTTGGCGATGTAGCGCACGGGATCGATAGGCTCATGGGTCGGGCCGGAAGTGACGATGGCTTTTTTGCCTGCCAGCGGCCTTGGCCTGTCGTCCAGAAGCTTTTCGGCAGCCTCCACGATCTGCAAGGGCTCGGCCATGCGGCCAAGGCCTGACTCGCCTTTCTCCGCCATTTCACCTGCCATGGGGCCGATGAAGCTGATGCCATCGGCTTTCAGGGTCGAAATGTTGCGCTGGGTTGCCCTGGCCGTCCACATTTTAGGGTTCATGGCGGGTGCGACGAGCACTTTGCGATCCGTGGCCAGCAACACGGTGGAGGCCAGATCGTCGGCCAGACCGTTTGCCATCTTCGCCATGAGATCTGCGGTCGCCGGTGCGACGAGGATGAGATCGCAGTCCCGCGCCAGCCTGATATGGCCGACATCCTGTTCGTCCTGACGCGAGAACAGTTCGGTGAAAACATGGGTGGCCGAGAGTGCGCCGACGGCAAGTGGCGTCACGAATTCCTGCGCCCCGCGCGTCATCACAGGCGTCACCTTCGCGTCGCGCTCTTTCAGCCGGCGGATGAGATCAAGGCTCTTATAGGCCGCAATGCCACCGGAAATGATGAGAAGAATATGCTTGCCCGAAAGTGCCATGATGCCGACCGAATTCCTGTTTGATGGGAAACTAAGCCCTTGGCTTTCAAAGTGCAATCGCGTGAACGGCCACACATCGCTCAAGACGTGCTTCGCCGTTCACGCGGTGCGATTCACCCGTGGCATGTTTTGCTTCAACCCGGAGAACACACGCAAACGCGGGATGGGTCTCTGGTATGGTGTTGTCGTTGGCTTCCGCATTTGCGTGGCCTCTGGTCTTTCGTTCTTGCAGGCCATGTCTTGCCCAGACCGGACCGTGAATGATCCGGGCTGAGCGTGACAGGCAGTATCCGATGAACCGTCTCGCCTCGCCCTGTCCGAAAGCCGTGAATGGTCTTTCGCGTCGAGAAAATCAGGTCCACCGGTCTTACCCTGACATGGTATTCCCAATGTCTGGCCGCACGTCTGCGTCCACCCACCAGCCCTCGCCACCTCGATGTCTCGCGAAACACCTCCGCGGCGAAAGTGGAAACAGTGTGCGGCTGATTCGGAGGCCGTGAATGAAATTTCGGAAGTTTTTTTGATGTTTTTGGCGATTTAATTTTAAGCCATTGATTTTGTTATTTTATTCTATCGATCTTGATCGACGTGATAGCTGGCTGTTCGTATTTGGGACCGGGTGATCCGGATTTGAGATATCGATTAACCAAAACCCGCATTGACGCCCTCAAAGCCGCACATCAAAGGGCGCTTTCATCGGACCGTTAGCAACTTTTTCACGCCTTCTTCCCACATCATACGGCTTAAGGTGGGGCACAAGGGAAATTGAGCGAAGATGATGTCACGGGGATTTCTGTTCGCGGCGGGCGGCATCATCATTCTGGCCGTTTCAGCGCCCAAATTCCTTGAGGATTATGTCGCCATTCCCTCCGAGACGGAGGCGAACAGCGCTGCTTTACCGGTAACCAAAGCCAGCACGCCGGCGCCGCCGCCAAGTGCAGGCACGGTGACGCTGACGGCCGACAGGCGTGGCCACTATGCCGCCAAGCTTAGAATCAATGGAAAGCAGATCGAAGGGATGATCGATACCGGCGCTTCGCTGGTTGCCTTTGATGAGAGCACTGCCCGGCGGCTGGGTTATGTGCTGAAGGACAGTGACTATAAATATCAGACCTCAACCGCAAACGGCGTCAAATCCGTTGCCGTCATTACACTGGAGAGGGTCGAGCTCGGCAATATCGTTGCGCGCAACGTGCAGGCAGCCGTTTCGAAAGATGGCGGGCTGGACACGGTGCTGATCGGCATGAGCTTTCTGAAGCAGCTCAAATCCTTCAAATCGGAAAACGGCAGGCTGATTCTAACCCGATAGCGTTCAGGCACCGATGCGCGAAACGATGATCGGCTGTTCGTCGGGCGTTTCCTGCGACAGGCCATAGGCGTCAGACACGTCCTGAATGGCCATGGCTAGGCTCTCCTGCGTTGCCGCATGCACCATGGCAATCGGCTGGCCCTTCTCCACCCTCGTTCCCAAGGGCAGGATATCCGAAATGCCCACACGATGATCGATGACATCGCTTGGGTGGCGGCGACCGCCGCCGAGGCTGACCACGGCCATGCCGAGATCGCGTGTCTGGCAGGAGGATAGAAACCCGGTCTCGGTTGCCAAAACAGGCGCGATATGCGGTGCGGGTTTGAGATACTGGCCCGGCTTTTCGATGAAATCCAAGGGGCCGCCGAGGGCCGAGATCATCTGGCCGAAACGCTCCATGGCCGCGCCGGAGGCAAGCGCCTTGCGCGCCACGTCTTCGCCTTCCGAAAGACTGGAGACGACGCCGGATTGCGCGAGCATTTCAGCGGCGAAGGTGAGAACCAGTGTTTCGATGCGAGTTCCGGCCTTCTTGCCGCTTAGAAAATCTAGGCAATGCACGATTTCCAGAGCGTTGCCTGCGGCATCCGCCAAGGGCTCGTTCATATCGGTGATGAGGGCTGAGGTTTTGACGCCTGCGCCATTGGCGACGTCCACCAACGCACGGGCCAGCAGTTCCGATTCGTCGGCGCTGAGCATGAAAGCGCCACTGCCGAATTTGACATCCAGCACCAGTGTTTCCAGCCCGGCGGCCAGTTTTTTGGACAGGATGGAGGCCGTAATCAGTGGGATGGAGTCGACGGTCGCGGTCACATCTCTGATAGCATAGAGCCGCTTGTCGGCGGGGGCGAGATCGCCCGTCTGGCCGATGATGGCGCAACCGACATCTTTAACCGTGCGGCGAAACAGGGTCTCATCCGGCATCACATCATAGCCGGTAACAGCTTCGAGCTTGTCCAGCGTGCCGCCGGTGTGGCCAAGGCCACGGCCCGAAATCATCGGGACCGCCAGACCGCAAGCGGCAACGACGGGGGCGAGCATGAGCGAGACATTGTCGCCCACGCCGCCGGTGGAGTGCTTGTCGGCAATGGGTTTGCCGATATCGGCCCAGGAAAGAACATCGCCACTGTCGCGCATGGCAAGCGTCAGCGCCACCGTCTCATCCCGGTTCATGCCGCGAAAGAAGACGGCCATGGCGAAGGCTGCGGCCTGTCCTTCGGAAATCGAACCACTGGACAAACCGCTGATGAAGGCGGAAATCTCATCCGCCGTCAGCGCCTGTCCATCGCGTTTGCGGCGGATGATTTCCTGCGGGATCATGTCAGATCAATATCCGCTGGCGGACTTGGCCGGTTCGCCGCCGCCCAGCACGTTCAAAATATCGTCCAGAATGCCGGATGCGCCGAAGCGGAAGGTAGATGGCATGGCCCAGTTGGGCTGCATGATGGTTTCCGCCAGACGCAGATAAAGCGTTGCGTCTTCCACCGTGCCGATGCCACCGGCAGGCTTGAAGCCGACCTTCTTTTTGCTGTCCCTGATAGCCTGCAGCATGATGTCGGCGGCTTCCAGCGTGGCATTGACTGATACCTTGCCGGTGGAGGTCTTGATGAAATCCGCACCCTCGGCAATGGCGATTTCAGATGCGCGGCGGATAAGCGCCTTGTCCTTCAACTCGCCTGTTTCGAGAATGACTTTCAGCATAACCGGGGCAACGCAGGCCGTGCGCACGGCAGCGACCATGTCTGACACCGCGTTTTCATCGCCTGCGATGAATTTCTTGTAGGGGATGACGAGATCGATTTCATCGGCACCATCGGCGATGGCGCGTTCCGTCTCGCCAACCACGGTTGCGACATCGAGATCGCCCGAGGGGAAATTGACGACGGTTGCGATTCGGATCGAGTGATCCTTGCCGAAGGCGGCACGGGCCTGCGCCACGAAGCGCGGCCAGATGCAGATGGCGGCCGTGGTGCCATACTGCGTATGGGCCTTCTGGCACAGAGCGGCAATCTGCTCCGGCGTGCAGTCTTCCTTGAGATTGGTGAGGTCCAGCAAGGACAAGGCGAGAGCGGCGGCTTCGCGCGGGCGCTGAAGTTCCATGCTCAATTTCCTCCTGAAATCATTTCCGTTAAGATTGCGGCCAGTCTCTTGCCGCCTATGGGCGCCATGTCTTTGGTTTCTTCATGGCTCAGTTCGGCCCCGGTCATGCCGGCACCGTAATTGGTAATAACGGAAGCGGCGGCAACGCGCATCCCGAAAAAGCGCGCGAGGATGACTTCCGGCACCGTGGACATGCCAACAGCATCCGCACCCAGCGTGCGGGCCATGCGGATTTCCGCAGGCGTTTCGAAGCTTGGGCCGGAGAACCACATGTAAACGCCCGAAAACAGCGGCACGGTTGCGCGAATGGCGGCATTGCGCATGGCAAGCGACAGGTCAGCGTCATAAGCGCTGGTCATGCCGACGAAGCGGCGGTCGCTGTCTTCGCCAATCAGCGGGTTCATGCCGGAGTAATTGATGTGATCGGTGATCTGCATGACCGATCCGGGTGGCATGTCCTGTCGAACGGAGCCTGCGGAATTGGTCAGAATAAGAGACTGCACACCGATGCCTGCCAAAGCCTCGATGGCCGGGCGCATGGCGCTCGCGTCGCCCTGTTCGTAATAATGCACACGACCGGCCAGCATGATGATGGGCTGGCCACCCAGATAACCAGCGACCAGTTCGCCCGCATGGCCGGAGACGGCGCTTTCCGGAAAGCCCGGAATATCGACATAGGGAATGCGGATCGGGTCGGTCACCTCGTCCACCAGGGAGCCTAAGCCGGAGCCGAGAACCACGGCGGTGCGCGGCATCAGCCCGTTCAGCCTGTCCACGAGCACATCGATGATCGCGTGATCCATCAAGGCAGCTCTGTCTTGAAGCTGAAGGGCAGGAGTTCGTCCATGGTCATGACCTTCTGTACGCCCGCTTCGTCACAGAGATAGATCTTCGTATCGGCAGATGCGAATTCCGCGATCTTCTGGCGGCAGCCGCCGCAGGGTGGGCAGAGCGCCAGTTTCTCTGCGATGACGGCGATTTCGGTGATCTTCTTTGCCCCGCCCATGACCATGGCGCTGATGGCGGAGGGTTCCGCGCACCAGCCTTGAGGGAAGGACAGGTTCTCGATATTGGCGCCCTTGTAGATCTTGCCGTCTTCGGCGCGGATGGCAGCACCGACGGGGAACTTCGAATAGGGTGCGTGGGCAAAGGCCATGGCCTCGCGGGCGGCTTCGAAAAGCTCATGAGACATGGTTTAACGCTCCTTCGAGTAAGCAACGCCACCGGCCTTCGGCGGCTTGGCAACGCCGATGAAACCGGCCAGCAGAATGCAGGTGAGGATATAAGGCAGCGCCTGGAAAATCTGGACCGGCACTTCACCGATACCCGGAATGGCCTTGCCCTGCATGAAGTTTGCGACAGCATCCAGAAAACCGAACAGAAGGCAGGCGAACATGACCGGCACCGGCTTCCATTTGGCGAAGATCAGGGCCGCGAGCGCGATATAGCCCTTGCCCGCAGACATATTGGCGATGAAGGCGGCGGACTGTGCGACGGCCAGATATGTTCCGGCAAAGCCGCAGAGGAAACCGGCGACGATGACGGCGCGGAAGCGCATCCATGTCACGGAAATGCCAGCCGTATCGACAGCGCCGGGATTTTCACCCACCGCGCGCAGGCGAAGGCCAAAGCGCGTGCGGTAAAGCACCCACCAGGAAATCGGCACGGCGATGAAGGCGAGATAGGTGAGGATATTGTTACCCGAGATGACATTGGCATAGAGCGGGCCAATGAAGGGAATTTCCCGCATGACATCCACGCCCGGCAGAATGATGGGCGTGAAACGGCCTTCGCCAGTGATCTGCGGCGTGCGACCGCCCTGCCCAAACCATGCTTGCCCCAGAACGACGGTGAGACCAGCGGCGACGAAGTTGAGCGCCACGCCCGAGACGATCTGGTTGCCCCGGTTGGTGATGACGGCAAAGCCGTGCACAAGCGAGAAGAAGATCGACACGCCGATACCGGCGGCAAGACCCGCCCATGGATCGGCGGTGAGATAGGCAACGCATGCGGATGCGAAGGCCGCAGCCAGCATCTTGCCCTCAAGACCGATATCGAACACACCGGCGCGTTCCGAAAACAGGCCTGCAAGGGCCGTAAACAGCAGCGGAATGGTCAGGCGGACGGTCGAACCGAGAATGCTGACCAGCATATCGAAGGTTTCCATGGGCCTTACCTCTTCACAAATTGCTGATAGATCCGCACCACAGCGGGGCGGTACATATATTCGAGCGCGCCTGCAAACAGGATGACGAGACCCTGAATGACGACGATCATCTCGCGGGTGATGTTGGGCATTTCAAACGACAGATCGGCACCGCCCTGATAGAGGATGCCGAAAAGCAGAGCCGCAAAGACGATGCCAAGCGGATGGCTGCGGCCCATGAGCGACACGGCAATGCCGACAAAGCCTGCGCCACCGACGAACTCCACCTGCAAACGTGCCGACGCACCCATGACCGGGTTGAGCGCCATCATGCCCGCTAAGCCGCCAGAGATGAGCATGGCGATGATGACGGTGCGCGAATAGGGAATGCCCGCATAGACCGCAGCCGACGGGCTGATGCCGAGCGTGCGCATTTCATAACCCAGCTTCGTGCGCCAGATCAGCACCCAGACCAGAAACGCGGCAACGATCGCGATGAGGAAGGACACGTTGAAGGGCGCGGGGCCGAGTTTCAGGCCGAACATCGCCATCAACCAGTCCAGCTTCGGCAATTGGCCACCAGGCAGGAAGGTGCGGGTTTCCGGCGCCATCTTGCCGGGGACGATGAAGACGTTGACCAACAGATAGACCATCAGCGCAGCTGCGATGAAGTTGAACATGATGGTGGTGATGACGACGTGGCTGCCGCGTTTTGCCTGGAGCCAGCCGGGAATGAAGGCCCAGGCCGCACCAAACACCGCAGCACCGATGACCGCGAAGGGCATGGTGACATACCAGGGTACGTAGCGGTCCAGTGCCAGCGCGACCATGGCAGCGCCCAAACCGCCGATATAGGCCTGACCTTCCGAGCCGATATTGAACAGGCCCGCATGGAAGGCGACCGCCACCGACAGGCCGGTGAAGATGAAGCTGGTGGTATAAAACAGGGTGAAGCCGATGGCGTCACCTCGGCCCAGCGAACCTTCGATCAGAAGCCGCAATGCTGCAAAGGGATTTTCGCCAATGCCCCAGACGACAAGGCCGGAGATGAAAAAGGCGGTGACGATGTTCAGGAACGGCAGAAGGCCGTAGCTGATCCAGTTGGGAAGAGGGACGGAAGCTGTACTCATGAGCTTTAAAGCCTTTGCCTTATGCGGCGATGCCGGCCATCATCAGGCCCAGCGTTTGTTCTTCGGCTTCCGCCGTTTTTTCTCCGACGACCCGGCCCGCGAACATCACCAGAATGCGGTCCGACAAAGAGCGGATTTCATCCAGCTCCACCGAAACCAGCAGAATGGCCTTGCCCGCATCGCGCATTTCGATGATGCGGCGATGGATGAACTCAATGGCACCGATATCCACGCCACGCGTGGGCTGGCCGATGATCAACATTTTGGGATCGCGTTCGATTTCGCGCGCAACGACGATCTTCTGCTGATTACCGCCGGAGAAATTAGCGGTCTTCAGCCGGGCATTCGGCGGGCGGATATCGTATTTCTCGATCTTCTCGATGGCATCCTTGCGGATGGCTTCTGGGCTGAGGAACATGCCTTTACCGTAACGGTCATCGCGGTGATAGCCGAGGATGGAGTTCTCGTATTCCTCGAATTTCAGGACCAGACCCATATGGTGGCGATCTTCGGGAATATGGGCCAGACCCAGCTTGCGCAGAATGGCGGGATCGACCTTATCGACCGTCTTGCCGCCCATGAGAATTTCACCGGAATAGGGTTTGCGGATGCCAGCAATGGCTTCCAGCAATTCCGACTGGCCGTTACCGGCCACACCGGCAATGCCGACGATTTCGCCAGCGCGCACATCGAAGGACACATCGTCCACCATGGTCACACCACGGCTGTCCTTGACAGTGAGATTGCGGACGGAAAACAGGACTTCACCGGGGTTCGTTTCACCCTTTTCCACACGCAGAAGCACGCGGCGACCGACCATGAGTTCTGCCAGTTCCTCGACCGTCGTTTCCGAGGTCTTGCGGGTGGCGACCATTTCGCCGCGGCGCATGACCGAGACTTCATCGGTAATGGCCATGATTTCGCGCAGCTTGTGGGTGATGAGAATGACGGTCTTGCCCTGATCGCGCAGCACGCCCAAGATTTTGAAGAGGTGATCGGCTTCAGCCGGTGTCAGCACGCCGGTCGGCTCATCGAGGATGAGGATTTCGGCACCGCGATACATGGCCTTGAGGATTTCAACGCGCTGCTGAAGGCCTACCGGCAAATCCTCGATGATCGCATCGGGATTGACCTCGAGGCCGTACTCGTCTTCCAGCCGCTTCAGTTCTTTCCTGGTCGCCGCCGTGCCCTTGGCCAGCAAAGCGCCGCCTTCGGCACCCAGCATGATGTTTTCCAGCACCGAGAAATTCTCGACCAGCATGAAGTGCTGATGCACCATGCCGATGCCGGCATCGATGGCGGCCTGGCTATCCCTAATGTTGACGGGTTTGCCGTCGATGCGGATTTCACCGGAATCGGCATGGTAGAAGCCGTAGAGAATCGACATCAACGTCGATTTTCCCGCTCCATTTTCCCCGATGATGCCGTGGATCGTCCCCTTGGCAACGGTGAGATTGATATTCTTGTTGGCATGTACGGTGCCGAATTTTTTATCGATACCGACAAGCTCGATTGCAGGTTCCATCGTCAACCCAAACGTCTCCGGAGCTGGATATGAAAAGGGCGCAGCGCGGAATTCGCGATGCGCCCTGATCCGAAAAATCACATCACTTTGGGCAAGAATTGTCCGACATATAGTCGTGAACCTTGACCGTGCCAGCGATAATGTCAGCCTTTGCCTTATCGACAGCAGCCGTCATTTCCGGCGTGATCAGCGCCTTGTTGTTGTCGTCAAGTGCATAGGCAACGCCATCTTCCTTCACGCCCAGAGACGTGACGCCACCGGTGAACTTGTCGTCCTTGGTGTCCTTGAATGCGTTGTAAACGGCCAGATCGACGCGCTTGACCATGGAGGTCAAAACGGAGCCCGGATGCAGGTGGTTCTGGTTGCTGTCCACACCGATGGAGAATTTCTTGTTGTCGGCTGCGGTCTGAAGAACGCCGAGACCCGTCGCACCGGCTGCCGCGTAAATCACGTCCGCGCCCTGGTCGATCTGGTTCTTGGTCAGCTCGCCACCGCGAACCGGGTCGTTCCAGGCAGCGCCGGTGGTGCCGGTCATGTTCTGGAAGACTTCGATCTTGGGGTTGGCAGCCTTGGCGCCTTGTGCGTAACCGCAGGCGAACTTGCGGATCAACGGAATGTCCATGCCGCCGATGAAGCCGACCTTGCCGGTCTTGGATGCCATGCCGGCCAGAAGACCGACGAGGTAGGAACCTTCTTCTTCCTTGTAAACGACCGAGCGCACATTCGGCAGTTCAACAACGGAATCGACGATGACGAACTTCGTGTCGGGGAATTCTGCAGCAACCTTTTCCATGGCCGAGGTCCAGGCGAAGGAAACGGCAACAACCGGGTTGAAGCCGCGGCTTGCGAAGTTGCGAATTGCCTGTTCACCCTGCGTGTCGCTGGTCGGCTCGAAATCGCGGTATTCGGTGCCCGTCTCCGCCTTGAACTTCTCGGCGCCTGCGGCAGCAGCCTCATTGAACGACTTGTCGAATTTGCCGCCCGTGCCATAGACCAGCGCAGGCTTGATATCCGCAGCCAAAGCGGAAGCCGACATCGCGGCCAGCGCGAAAAGCGTCAGAAGGGATTTTTTCATTGTGCAGCCCTGTTGTTGCAGTTTGGTTTTTTAAAGGGTCCTCCCGCAAGCCCAGTTAAGAGCATGTCTGCGGAACTGCCAGTCTTTCTGACTGTGCGTAAGGATATCCTTGCACGGCTGCAAGAAAAATTCACCCGGTTTTTTTGACCCGGTGGAAAAACCGTTAACTGCGCGTTTTTACGGCAAATCGGCCTGTTCTGCGCAGGCAATCTGCTAAAACAACGAGCAAAAACAAAGCCCGGCGAATATGAGATATCGCCGGGCTTTGTGATGTCACGAGCGGGCGGCTCGCAAATTTTATCCAATATTGCAGCTGACGCCCGTACCGCGCAGGCCGCAATAACCACCGGGATTCTTCGCCAGATACTGCTGATGATAGTCTTCAGCATAATAGAAGATGTCCAGTGGCTCGATTTCCGTGGTGATCTCAGGGCGGTGTCCGGCAGCCTTCAAAGCCTCTTGGAACGTATCGCGGGCGGCCTTGGCTTGCGCCAGTTGCGCATCACTGGTGGTGTAGATGACGGAGCGATAGGTCGTGCCGACATCATTGCCCTGACGCATGCCCTGCGTCGGATCATGTTCTTCGAAGAATGTCTTGAGCAGAGCCGCGAGAGAAACCTTGGCGGGGTCATAGACCACCTTCACCACCTCGGCATGGCCGGTCAGCCCCGTGGTGGTTTCCTGATATGACGGGTTGCGGGTGATGCCGCCGGAATAACCGACTGCCGTTACCCAGACGCCGGGCGTCTTCCAGAACAGGCGCTCCGCACCCCAAAAGCAGCCCATGCCGAGATAGACCGTTTCCAGATTATCCGGATAAGGCTCTTTCAGCGGATTGCCATTGACGAAATGATGCTCCGGCACGGCGACGGCTTCTTCTCGACCGGGATAGGCGGTTTCCGGGGTCGGCATGGTGGTTTTCTTGGACTGGGTATCAAATCCGAACATTGCATTCTCCTTGCGCCCCTCAAGGGTCGCCATCTGGTTTCTGCATCATGTGCGTGACGAGATCGTCTCAGGCGGAAAAGCGGCCCATGACCTTCCGCTTCTTATAGCCAGCCATCCAGAACAGGAGGGAAAGGCCAAGAAGAATTGCAAAGGCAGGAACCGCAGACAGGCCGTTTGCGACCCAACGCCACGCTTCGGGGTGAATATAGTGCGCCACAAGCCCTTCTGCCATGGCAAGCGAGGCAGGAAAAAACTTCACCCAGGCATCTTGCGCGCTCAGGAGATCGACCGAGGAGGTGGAAACCGAACGGATCGAATCCAGTACGCCGACGCCGACGGCTGCTGCCAGAAAAACAAAACTGATGAACCGGAAAACCGCTTTCACGAACACACTCTCCCGATTTCCATGCAGATATCTGCCCCACAAACGCGCATCTGACCCGCGCATCCTACCCTCTGGATAAAGAGGCCGAGCATGCTTTGCAATCGCACCAATGCGAAGGATTTATTGCACAAATAAAAAAACTGTCAGATTCCGGGTTGATCCCCGCGAATTCATCGGTATATATCGCGCCGTTCCAGTGATTTGCAGTTTTCCCAAACATGCAGACGTTTAGACGGACAGGTGGCCGAGTGGTTTAAGGCGCACGCCTGGAACGCGTGTGTGCGTGAAAGCGTACCGTGGGTTCGAATCCCACCCTGTCCGCCATCCTCTTCAACAAATTGTTGATTTTTCCACATACCCACCTCTCGTTTGTCCAAGCTTTTTCGTCGTCGGGCGCGCTTGTTCTTGTTTTGATCTCGGGAATTGCTTTAAGCTGTTTTCAGCAGGTGCAGCTCTGTCGAGACCAACAGAGCTCACTAAAGCGAAACCGGCGAAGGACCGGTCGTGAGGTTGAGACTGTCGCTGTGGTACATATGCTGAAACGGGGAGTTATATGAGCGACGACATCGATGGACCTATCCACCTCTTTGAGGATGCGCAGACGGGAGACAAGTTTCTCGTTTACGGCACCGATAAAGGTCTGCGGCTGGACATCAAATACGAAGGGGACACCCTTTGGATGACGCAAGCGCAAATAGGCGAGTTGTTCGGACGCGACGTCTCCAGCATTTCCCGGCATATCACCAACATATTTGAAGAAGGCGAATTATCTGAAGCGACTTCTTTGCAAAAAGTGCAAACAACTCATGGTAGACCCGCGATCCTTTATAATCTCGACGTGGTGATATCCGTAGGCTACCGCGTATCATCAACCCAAGCGACTTTGTTCAGACGATGGGCGACGACCATTCTTGTGCAGTTCGCAAAGAAGGGTTTCGTTATTGATGCGCCTCGTCTGAAGCAGCCTGAAAACGCTTCAAGAATTGCCGAACTCAAGGAAATCATCAGAGACATTCGTTCTGATGAGGCGAATATTTATGCTGAACTTCGCAAAATTTGCGCCATGTGCCAGGACTACGACGGCTCGACTGACACCGCTCGCGAATTTTATCAGCACACGCAGGCCAAGCTTATCTTTGCCGTAGTGTCTCAAACGCCCGCGGAAATTGTTGTGTCCCGCGCAAATCACGACACGGAAAACATGGGTCTGCAAACGTGGCCCAATGACAATATTCGAAAAACGGATACGACGGTTTCCAAAAACTACCTTGCAGAAGCCGAGGTGAAAGAACTCAACAGGCTGACAACAATCCTTCTGGATATTTTTGAAGATCAGCTGGATATCGGCCGTCTGGTCGTCATGCAGGATGCTGAACGACTGTTGGAACAGCAACTGAAAGGCCTTGGCCGTCGCGTGCTACAGGATGGCGGGAGTGTCAGTTCGGCACAAGCAAAACGTCATGCGGAGGCCCAGTACGACCAGTTTGATCAGCAGCGAAAACTAGAACGGCAACAACTGGCCAAAGGCATGATCAATGAATTGGCAAGAGTTGCGAAAGCGCTGCCGAAAGCTCCACGCGGCAAAAAATAACAGGTTTCCAATCTACGCGTTTGGGAGCCGTGAAGCGCTCACTGCGAAACACGCGCATTACCCTGTTCCGCAAATCCCGCCGTTTCCTTGAACAGCACGTTCTGATCCAGCAGATATCTCGAAAACAGTGGAAGGCTTGCGCCGCCGATGGCGCGGGCCTGGCTGCCGACGGCGCCTTCGAGGATTTCTGGGACGACGACGCCTTGGAGGTCGTGCAGGTCGAGCGCCTTGCGGGTGGCGGCGGTGATGCGGGCGCGGACCCAGCTAGGGAAACCGCCGTCGATGATGACGGAGGCGAAGTCGATGATGGATGCGGCGGCGACGACGGCTTGTGCCAGTGCGGCGGCGGTGTTTTGTATCCAGCGTTCCAGCGGCTCTCCGAAATCCACCCAGTCATCCGGTGAGAACCACAACGGTTTTGGATCGATATTGCTTTCGCGCAGCATGTCTTCGAGCACAAAAATGGAAGCGATCTTGAGCAATTGCACAGTCGATCCATCCCGGCCCTGAACCGGTAGCGGGCCGATGGCACCGGCAGCGCCGGTGCGGCCCGAAAACAGGGCGGAGTTCAACACCACGCCGCCGCCGATGAAGGAGCCGATGAAAACATAGAGGAAATCCGGAGAGTTCTGGCCGACACCGAAGACCAGTTCGGCACCGCAGGCACTGGTCGCATCGTTCTGGAGGAAGACCGGATAATTTACCTGCCCGGCAATCTCCGCCCGCAAATCGACACCGCGCCAGCGGTCCATTTCCTTTTGCGGCGCGCCAACTTCCTGTGCCCAGCTCCAGAGTTCGAAGGGAGCGGCGACGCCGATGCCGGCGATCCTTTGCCGTTCACTCGGCGTCAGTCGCGCTTCCAGCTCCGCAATGCCATCGATGACGAAGGGCAATATCCATTCGGGCATGGGATAGGGGTAGGTGTTGCGGAGTTTGAGCCGGATGCGCCCGACGAAATCCATCAGCACCAGATCGACGCTGCGGCGCCCAATTTTCACACCGAAGGAAAAGACGGCATCGGGATTGAGCCGCATGGGTGTAGAGGGCTGGCCGACCTTTCCGCGCAGGGGCTCACCACGGATGAGAAGCCCGTCGTTTTCCAGCGAGCGCATGATGACCGACACGGTTTGGGCCGAAAGGCCGCTTCTGCGGGCGATTTCTGCTTTTGAAAGGCCGCTGTGGCGTCGCACCAGCGACAAAACGAGGCGCTCGTTATAGGCGCGAACGCGAACCTGGTTGGCGCCGCCACTCAAATCCGGCGCATTTGCTGCCGCGTGCTGTATCGGCTCCGCTGAGCGTGTCATTCGCATTTCCTCCCCGGCCAGCGACGTCTATGCCGTCTGGACCTATGCTCCGCAAGCACGAAGTCCGGGAAAAGCGGTGTCCTCCCACCACATTTCCCAGCGATTACGGAATTCATAAGATGCCACAAGGAATTAATAATTCAATTGGATTTATTTATTGACACTTTCTTCATTTGGTGTTTCCATCTGCGGCAGTGGCACCCGATCTTGGAGGAGAAGGGCCGCAACAGTCGCTTCACAAGAAGCACTTGTCTCATCACTGGGAGGACTACATGAAAAGCACCGTTTCCGCCTTTCTCGGCGCGCTTGCGCTTGGCGTTTCTTTTGCATCCGTGGCATCTGCCGCCGATACGTCGGTTTGCCTCATCACCAAGACAGATACCAACCCCTTCTTCGTCAAGATGAAGGAAGGCGCGACCGCCAAGGCCAAGGAAGTCGGCGTGACGCTGAAGTCCTATGCCGGTAAGATCGACGGCGATTCCGAAAGCCAGGTTGCCGCAATTGAATCCTGCATCGCCGATGGTGCAAAGGGCATTCTGATCACTGCATCGGACACCAAGGGCATCGTTCCAACCATCAAGAAGGCGCGTGACGCAGGCGTTCTCGTGATCGCTCTCGATACACCGCTCGACCCGGTCGACTCCGCCGATGCGACTTTTGCGACCGACAACCTTCTGGCTGGTAAGCTGATCGGCGAATGGGCCAAGGGCACGATGGGCGACAAGGTCAAGGATGCCAAGGTCGGCTTCCTCGATCTGACGCCTGACCAGCCGAGCGTCGACGTTCTGCGCGACCAGGGCTTCATGATCGGCTTCGGTATCGACCCCAAGGACCCGACCAAGATTGGCGATGAAGTCGATCCGCGTATCGTTGGCCATGACGTGACCAACGGCAATGAAGAAGGCGGCCGCAAGGCCATGGAAAACCTTCTCCAGAAGGATCCAGGCATCAATGTCATCCACACGATTAACGAACCTGCTGCCGTTGGTGCCTATCAGGCGCTGAAGGCCGTCGGCATGGAAAAGAACGTGCTGATCGTATCTGTTGACGGCGGTTGCCCAGGCGTGAAGTCGGTTCAGGAAGGCGTGATCGGCGCTACATCGCAGCAATACCCGCTGATGATGGCGGCCCTCGGCGTAGAAGCGATCAAGAAGTTCGCTGACACCGGCGAAAAGCCAAAGCCGACTGCAGGCAAGTCCTTCTTCGACACAGGCGTATCGCTCGTCACCGACAAGCCGGTTTCCGGCGTACCTTCGATCAGCGTCAAGGAAGGCCTGGCCAAGTGCTGGGGCTGATCCCTACCCTTCGATAAACCCATACCGGTCGGAACATCGTTCCGGCCGGTTTCGCCCAGAAGATTTCGCTGTCAGATTATCCGGCTAAAGATCGGGCGCCTTGGATGACTTGGGCTGGCGAGCGGGAGGAGAAACCATGAGCGGTATACAGGAATTCGAGCAGGTGCTTGACGGCAGCGACAAGAATGTCGCGTCGTTCGAACACCAGAAAATTTCACCCCTGAAACGCGCGCAGCATTTCCTGCACTCGACCCCGGCGGCGGTGCCGCTGATCGTGCTGATCCTGTCAGTCTGTATTTTCGGTCTGACCATCGGCGGGCGTTTCTTTTCATCCTATACGCTGACGCTGATCCTGCAGCAGATCGCCGTAGTCGGTATTCTGGGCTCTGCGCAGACGCTGATCATCCTCACCGCCGGTATCGATCTTTCGATTGGCGTGGTCATGGTCATTTCATCCGTGGTGATGGGCAATGTAGCCGTGACCTACGGACTGCCGAGCGGAATTGCGGTTCTGGCCGGTTTCGTGGTTGGCGGGCTGTGCGGTCTGTTCAACGGCTTTCTGGTAGCCGTCGTCAAATTGCCGCCCTTCATCGTAACGCTCGGATCGTGGAATATCGTCATGGCGACGAATTTCATCTATTCGGCGAACCAGACGATCCGCGATGCCGATGTTTCGCAAAACGCACCGCTTCTCCAGATTTTCGCCACCAATTTCCGCATCGGTACCGCCATCTTCACGCTCGGCGTCATCGCCATGGTGCTGCTGGTTGCCCTGCTCTGGTACATTCTCAACCACACGGCCTGGGGTCGCCACGTCTATGCCGTGGGTGACGATCCGGAAGCGGCAAAGCTTTCCGGTATTCAGACCCGCAAGGTTCTGTTGAGCGTCTATACCGTTGCAGGTGTCATCGCTGCCTTCGCAGCCTGGGTTGCGATTGGCCGAAACGGCTCCATCTCGCCCTCTGCTGCGGTGACCGACTATAACCTTCAGGCCATTACGGCGACTGTTATCGGTGGCATCTCGCTGTTTGGCGGACGTGGCTCCATTCTGGGAACGCTGTTCGGTGCCATGCTCGTGGGTGTTGTTTCCATGGGCCTCAACATGCTGGGTGCCGACCCGCAATGGAAGGTCATGCTGACCGGCTGGCTCATCATCGCTGCCGTTGCAATTGACCAATGGATCAGAAAGGCAGGCGTGTGATGACTGTTGATATGACCAAGCAACCCATTCTTTCCGCCCATGGCCTCGTCAAGCGCTATGGCCGCGTGACAGCCCTCGACCATGCGGATTTCGATCTCTACCCGGGCGAAATCCTTGCCGTCATCGGCGATAATGGTGCTGGCAAGTCCTCCCTGATCAAGGCTCTCTCAGGCGCGATCCGCCCTGACGAAGGCGAGATCAGGCTGGATGGCAAGCCGGTGCAGTTCAAGACCCCGCTCGAAGCCCGCGATGCTGGCATCGAAACCGTCTACCAGAACCTTGCGCTGTCCCCTGCCCTGTCGATTACCGACAACATGTTTCTGGGGCGCGAGCTGCGGAAACCGGGCTTCATGGGCTCTGTTCTGCGCAAGCTCGACCACGCCGCCATGGACAAGTTTGCCCGCAACAAGCTGTCCGAACTGGGCCTGATGACCATTCAGAACATCAACCAGTCGGTGGAAACGCTGTCTGGTGGTCAGCGTCAGGGCGTGGCCGTGGCACGTGCAGCGGCTTTCGGCTCCAAGGTCGTCATTCTGGACGAGCCGACGGCAGCACTGGGCGTGAAGGAAAGTCGGCGTGTGCTGGAGCTTATTCTCGATGTCCGCTCTCGCGGTTTGCCCATCGTGCTGATTTCGCACAACATGCCGCATGTGTTCGAAGTGGCGGACCGTATCCATATCCACCGGCTTGGGAAGCGTCTCTGCGTGATCAATCCGAAGGAATATACGATGTCGGATGCGGTGGCCTTCATGACAGGCGCCAAGGAGCCGCCCAGAGAGACGCTTGCCGCATGACCATGACACTGGATGCGATGGCTGACGACATCGTCGCGCGTGCGTCAGACAATCCCCGCTTCATTGTTGCCATTGCCGGTCCCCCTGGGGCCGGCAAGTCTACTCTGGCCGATGCGCTACGGGACGAGCTGACCAGACGCGGTGAAAAAGCCGAAGTCCTGCCCATGGATGGCTTTCACATGGACAACGGCATTCTGCAACATCGCGGCTTGCTGGCCCGCAAGGGTGCGCCTGAGACTTTCGATGTGCGCGGTTTCTCCGACATTGTCGCCGCCGTCCGCAAGGCGGATCAGGAAGTGCTGGTGCCGGTGTTCGACCGTTCCAGGGAGATTGCCATTGCCTCGGCGCGTGCGATTTCGCCGGATACGCGTTTCATTCTGGCGGAAGGCAACTATCTTCTGCTCAATGAAGAGCCATGGTCGCGGCTGAAAAGCAGCTTTGACTTTTCGATTTTCGTCGGCCCATCGGTTGAGGTTCTGGAGCAGCGGCTGCGGGATCGCTGGGTTGGATACGGGCTGGACGAGGCCGGCATCCATGCCAAGCTTTACGAGAACGATCTGCCGAACGGCAAACGCGTGGTCGAAAACTCCGTGGGTGCGGATGTCAGCATCGATATCTGGGACTAGCGGCTTCAAACCGCTGTTCAACGCCCGCTTTTTCTCAAAATCCATTCCGATTTTCGGTCGCATGTTGTAGGTCATGATCCCATGACGATTCTGGATGCAGCATGACTGCCAAGGTTTTTCTTTCCCGGCTGAAACTGAGCGAGTTTCGCAATTATGCGGAGGTTGCCCTGCGTCTTGATGCACGCCATGTGGTGCTGACGGGCGACAATGGATCGGGCAAGACCAATCTGCTGGAAGCCATCTCCTTTCTGTCGCCGGGGCGCGGGCTGCGTCGGGCCACCCTTTCCGATGTGACACGCGTTGGCGCGGAGGGCGTGGGCTTCTCCATTTTTGCCGAGGTCAACGGCATGGATGGCGAGGTTGCCATTGGCACCGGTGTCGAGGGTGAAGGCGAGGCGCTGTCACGCCGCCTGCGGCTGAACGGGACATCGGTCAAATCCGTCGATGAACTGACCGACCATCTTCGCGTGTTGTGGCTAACACCGGCCATGGATGGCCTGTTCACCGGCTCCTCATCCGACCGCCGCCGTTTTCTCGACCGGCTGGTTCTGTCGCTGGACCCCAGCCACGGGCGAAGGGCGAGTGATTTCGAAAAGGCGATGCGCGGGCGCAATCGTCTCCTGTCGGATGGCCGCTTCGATCCCGTCTGGCTGGAGGGCATCGAAAAACAGATGGCGGAACTGGGGATTTCAATGGCGGTTGCGCGTCATGAAATGCTGGGGCTCCTGAAAGCGCTGATCGACAGCCGCAGCAATGATGCGAATTTTCCGACGGCGTCTCTGACGCTTTCGGGTTTTATGGATGGTGAGTTTCACCGTCCGGCGGTCGATCTGGAAGACGAATATCTCGCGACACTCAAGGACAATCGCTACCGCGATGCTGCCGCCGGGCGCACACTGGATGGCCCACACCGCGCCGACCTCTTCGTGCGCCATGCTGAAAAAGACATGGATGCGGGCCGCTGTTCGACCGGTGAGCAGAAAGCGCTGCTTGTCGGGCTGGTTCTGGCCCATGCGCAGCTGACCGCCAATATGACGGGCTATGCGCCGGTTCTGCTGCTGGACGAAATCGCCGCCCATCTGGATGAGGGCAGACGCGCCGCTTTGTTCGATCTCATCCACGCGCTGGGCGGCCAGAGCTTCATGACCGGCACGGATGCCTCCATGTTTGCAGGTCTGGGTGACCGGGCGCAGTTTTTCAATGTTTCCCATGGAAGCGTCGGGTGATAGTGCTTAAATCCAGTTGATCATGACTGGAGACGCCACTTTGGACCCCCTGACGCCAGAGGAAATCGAACGTTACAAACGCCATATTCTGCTGCCGGAAATCGGCGGTTTGGGCCAGCAGCGCCTGAAGGCGGCCAAGGTGCTGGTCATCGGCGCGGGTGGTCTGGGTGCGCCGGTGCTCTATTATCTGGCGGCGGCGGGCGTTGGCACGCTCGGCATGATCGATGACGATGTGGTTTCGCTGTCCAACCTCCAGCGACAGGTCATTCACGATACCGGCACCATCGGCGAGCAGAAAACCGAGAGCGCACGCCGCTCCATTGCGCGGCTAAACCCGCATGTGCGGACGCTGCATTTCGAAGAACGTTTCTCCATGGTCTGGGCACAGGACTACCTCAAGGGTTTCGATCTGGTCATCGATGGCTCCGACAATTTCGACACGCGTTATGCGGCAGCCGATGCGGCGGAAACGGCAAAGGTGCCGCTGGTGACGGGCGCTGTGGGCCGGTTCGATGGTTCCGTCACCGTGCTGAAACCCTATGAGACCGGGCCGGATGGCACCTTGCTGCCGGGCTACCGCGATCTTTTTCCCGCACCACCGCCGGAGGGCGTCGTTCCATCCTGCGCCGAAACCGGCATTGTCGGAGCGCTGACCGGCGTCATCGGCACGATCATGGCGATGGAGGCGATCAAGCTGATCACCCAGACAGGCGAGCCGCTGATCGGGCGGCTGTTGTTATATGATGCGCTGGCGGCGCGTTTCGATACGGTTCGCTACAAGCGCAGACGGGAGCGATCATGATCGAGATCGTCAGGCTAGATGCACGCTTCGAGCAGTTCGAGGAACTGCTGGCGCTGATCCTGTCGTCATTCGCCTATATGGATGGTGTCATCGACCCGCCGTCTTCCGCGCACAGGCTGACACTGGATACTCTGGCGCAGAAAGCCAAAGACGAAATCGCCTTTGTCGCGCTGGATGGCCGTGAGTTGATGGGATGTATTTTCTGCAAGCCGGAAGCGGCGAGCCTCTATGTTGGCAAGCTGGCCGTTTCGCCTTCGGCGCAGGGCAAGGGTGTCGGTTCAGCACTGCTGCGCATAGCCGAAGAGACGGCCCATGGCCTTGGGCTGCCAGCGCTTCGGCTCGAAACGCGCATCGAGCTTGTGGGAAATCACCAGCGCTTCTCATCCTGGGGTTTTGCCAAGACCGCTGAAAATTCCCATCCGGGCTATAGCCGCACGACATCAATCGAGATGACCAAGCACCTCGATTAAGCTGGTTCAATTGCGGCCCGGCAAGACCCTGTTGGGCGGGCGGTGGCCATCGTAAAAGGCGCGGATGTTGATGATGACCTTGTCACCCATGTCGATCCGGCCTTCGATGGTGGCCGAGCTCATGTGCGGCAGGAGAACGACCTTGCCCTCTTTGGCGAGCTTGATGAGCTTGGGATTGACGACCGGTTCGTTTTCGAAAACATCCAGACCCGCACCGGCAATCTTGCCGTCTATCAGGCAACGGATCAGCGCCGCTTCATCGATGATATCGCCGCGAGCCGTGTTGACGATGTAGCTCGTCGGCTGCATCAGCGCGAGGTGACGGGCGGAAATCAGGTGATAGGTGGCTGGTGTCGAGGGGCAATTGACCGAGACGATATCGACCCGCGCCAGCATCTGGTCGAGGCTGTCCCAATAGGTCGCCTCGAGTTCTGCTTCCGTGGCCGGATTGACGCGCTTGCGGTTGTGATAATGGATCGACAGGCCAAAGGCCTTGGCGCGGCGTGCGACCGCCGTGCCGATGCGGCCCATGCCGACGATGCCGATGCGCTTGCCGGAAAGACGCCGCCCCAGCATCCATGTGGGCGACCAGCCCAGCCATTCATCCGAGCCATTGGCGAGAACGCGTGTCCCCTCCACCAGACGGCGTGGGACGGCGAGAACGAGGGCCATGGTCATGTCGGCGCTGTCTTCGGTCAGCACATTGGGCGTATTGGTGACGGTGATGCCTTTGCGGGCGGCGGCATCCACATCGATATGGTCGATGCCGTTGGAAAAACCGGCAATCAGCTTCAGTTGCGGGCCTGCCTGCTCGATCATCTCGGCGGTGATACGGTCCGTGACGGTGGGCACCAGCACGTCGACTTTTTGCATGGCCGCAATCAGCTCGTCCTTGGAGCGGGGAGCATCCTCAATGTTCAGTTCCGCGTCGAACAGCTCTCGCATGCGGGTTTCGACCAGATCCGGCAATTTGCGTGTCAAATAGACGGTTGGTCTCTTCTTATTCGTCATTGTCCGATGGCACCTTGTTCAGAGGTCGTTAACCAAAAAGAGCGATAATTTCCTTCACCACGGGCGTTTCTACCAGACCCACGGGCGAAGACAAACAAATCTCGCATGTTGCCGTCCTCGACTTCGGAAATGGTGGGCCCGATCGTCATCTCAATTGCTAAACCGCAAGGAAACGGAAACCGGCATGCGTAGCATTGTTTCTATTGTCTGCATTGCATTGTCGCTGGGTTTTCTCGACGCCGCAAGCGCCCCTGCGTTTGCGCAGGGCGCTGCCAAGGGCGCAAGCGGCCTGCCGCTACCGCGCTTCGTCAGCCTGAAATCGCGGCGCGTCAACATGCGCATCGGGCCAAGCACGGATTACGCCGTGTCCTGGATGTATATGAAGTCAGGCATGCCTGTCGAAATCATTCAGGAATATGAGAACTGGCGACGCATTCGCGATGCCGATGGCACCGAAGGCTGGGTTAACCAGGCGCTGCTGTCTGGCGAGCGCACCGCCGTCGCGGCCCCATGGATGCGCGGCAAGGGCAAGGACGTCTACGTCAACATGCGCCGCGAAGCGCAATCCGGCGCATCCGTCGTTGCCAAGCTGGAGCCGGGTGTTCAGATCAGGATCGGTGAGTGTAATGGCGACTGGTGCAAGGCCCAGGCCGATCAGGTGACCGGCTGGGTTTCTCAAGGGGAAATCTGGGGTGCCTATCCCGGCGAAGCCTTTAAATAAGACAAGCCTTCAAACAAGACCGTGCTTTTCCGCCAGCGCCTTCAGCGATGACATGGGACGCGGGCCGACCTGCTGGATGACGGCAGCGGCGGCCAGGCAGCCGAGCTTGCCGCTGTCTTCCAGCGAACGTCCCTGCGTGTAGCCATAAAGGAAGCCGGAGGCGAAGAGATCGCCAGCACCCGTCGTGTCCACCACGTCGAAAACCGGGTAGGCTTCGACCTTCACACGCTCCGCGCCGCGAACGATGGTGGCGCCTTCTTCGCTCATGGTGACAGCTGCGATCTTACAATCGGCAGCGATCTTCGTCAGTGCCAGATCGAAGTCATCGGTTTCGTAAAGCGAGAGCGCTTCCTGCTTGTTGGCGAAGACGATATCGACGGTGCCGGAGCGCATCAGCTCCAGAAACTCGTCACGGTAACGACCGACGCAGAAGCTGTCGGAGAGTGTCATCGAAACTTCGCGACCATTTTCATGCGCGATGCGGGCGCAATCGCGGATCGCATCCTTGGCGCGTGGCGGGTCCCACAGATAACCTTCGAAATAGGTGACCTTGGATTCGGCAACCACCGCTGGCTCGACATCCTCAGGGCCTAGATCGACGCAGGCACCGAGATAGGTGTTCATCGAACGCTCGCCATCTTCGGTGACGAAAATCATCGAGCGTGCGGTTGGCGGGAAGGTGCCTTCCGGCTTGGTTTCGAAGTGCACGCCCTGGGCGCGGATATCGTGCTGGAAAATCTCGCCGAGCTGATCTTCGGCCACCTTGCCGAAATAGGCCGCGCGTCCACCGAAATTGGCAATGCCCGCCGCCGTGTTGCCAGCACTGCCGCCGGAGGCTTCGAGAGCTGGGCCCATGAGGGAATAAAGCAGTTCGGCGCGTTCCGCGTCGATCAGGTTCATCGCACCCTTGGTGATGGCGTTATCGTTGAGAAAGCGATCATCGCAACGGGAGATGATGTCCACGATGGCATTGCCAACGGTCAATACGTCGAATTTTGTCATGAGCCTCTTGTCCGAACCGCATCGACGGATGCGTTATCCGGAACTCGGTCTTAAAGATTTCTACGGACAAGAAAAGCTAAAACCGCGTGCTGGTTGCAACAGAACCTCAATGCCACAAAAAAAGATCGCGTCATGTGTCTGTCATGCAGCGTTGGTATAGAATGCCCATTGCGTCATCACGGATGTACTGGTGGGGCAAGCGGATGAAAGCGGGGGCGACCTCGCTTTTTTCTTTTGTGGGCGCGGTTGGCGTTGTTCGGTCAAGATAGATGCGTTAGACCGAAAGCGTCTCAGGCCCGCGAAAGTCTCTCCGCAATGTATGCTGTCGCCGTTAATGTCGCGCCGATCTTCCTTCTCATCCTCATTGGCTGGCTGACCGTCAAAGCAAAGCTTTTCAAAGCGGAAGCCGGCGATGTGCTGAGCGACTTCGTCTTCAAGATCGCCGTGCCGACGCTGATTTTCCGCACGCTGGCCGCAGCGGATTTCCATGGCGCATCGCCGTTCAAGCTGTGGCTGACCTATTTTACCGGCGTGGCCATTACCTGGGCGGCTGGGCAGATGATGACCCGCCATATCTTCAAACAGGATCTGCGCGTCAGCGTCATCGCCGGTATTTCATCCGCCTTTGCCAACAACATCTTTATCGGCCTGCCCTTGGTGGGACGCTCTGTCGGCAGCGACGGGATTGTTGCGATCTCCATTCTGCTGGTCGTCCACCTGCCGATCATGATGATTGCCGGGACAATTCTGATGGAGAACGCCACCCACAAGGTGACGGGCGGCGAAAAGCGCAGCGCGCTTGCTGTCTTAAAACAGGTTGGCCGCAATCTGGCGCAGAACCCGCTGGTGATTGCGCTCGTTCTGGGACTTGGCTTCAACATGATTGGGCTACCGATGCCGGTGGTGATGACAACGGTCATCGAACAGGTGGCCAGCATGGCAGGCCCGGCAGCGCTGATTTCTTTGGGCATGGCGCTCACCAAATATCCCATCCGCGGCAACCTGCGCATCGCCGTGACCATGACGGCCTTCAAGCTGATCCTGATGCCAGCCTGCGTGTGGTTGATGGCCCATGCACTGGGCCTCAGCCCCGCTTGGACCGCGGCACTGGTTCTGACATCCTGCGTGCCAACAGGCATCAATTCCTGGCTCTTGGCCAACCGCTTCGGCATTGGCCACAGCATTGCGGCCTCCACGATCAGCATTTCCACCCTGTTTGGCGTGCTGAGCGTATCGCTCTGGGCCTGGCTGCTGAGCTAGAGCGTTTCCTTGTTAAATGGAAACGCTCCAAGCAGCCGAGGCCGGCGTCCGTTTCGGACTACTTCTGCGCGCTCAAGACCTTGAAGCGCGAATTGCGGCAGACTTCTTCGCTCTTGCGGAACTCGGTCGAGAGGATCGTCTCGTAAGGCAGGCCGCGATTGGCGACCATCAGCAGCTTGCCGCCGCTGCGCAGCGCCGTCGCTGCGGTCTTGATCAGTGCCTGACCGAGCGCCGGTTCGGCTGCCTGTCCACCCGCATGGAAAGGCGGGTTCATGATGATGAGGTCGTATTTTTCCTTCGGTGGCTCGGCGGCCAGATCCTGCCAGAAGAAGCGGGTCGTCAGACGCGGGCAGTTTTCCAGAAGATTGGTCTTGGCAAATTCCAGCGCGTTCCAGTCTGCTTCGAACAGGTCGATACGGGCGGTGCGCGAAGACTTCTCAGCGAGCATGATGGAGAGGTAACCCCAGCCAGCGCCGAAATCCGCAGCATTGCCATCGAAATCCGTCGGCAGGCGCGATGCCAGAAGCTCGGAACCGCCATCGATGCGATCATGCGAGAACATGCCGGGCATGGCGGTAAAGCGGCGCTCGATGGTGACGGCGTCCTGCTTGAGCTTGGAAACGGTGGTCGAGACATCTTCGGGACGTCCGAACCAGATGGCGACGCCATGATATTTCGGTGTCGATTCGGCTTCGATGCCGAGCTTCGACAAGGTCTTGCGGAGCGTGACGATGCCGTCTTCCTTGGAACCGGCAGCAACGATTAGACCGCCAGCCTTGACGCGTGTCAGGGCTTCAGCCAGACGGTTTTCGTTTTCGCCGCGATGCTTGCCGCACAGAATGAAGGCCGCATCATAATCCTCGCCGGAAATGTCAGGTGTGACCTGTGCGCCCTGCGCCTGCAGCGCGCGGTAGAGCGGGCGCAGGTTCTGGACTGCGGTGATCTCGGCATCGAAACCATCCAGACGCGGCGCGCCTGCTTCCGCACCCAGAAACAAGACACGCTCGCCTGCTTTGGGCGCAGCCAGCATATCTGCGGCAAAGGGGTGGAGCAGGGTTTTGACAGCGTCACGGCTCATCGGAGCATCCTTAAGAGCATTTCCAGCAAACGTACGAAGCGGTTTTGCGTGCGGACAATGCGTTAGAACAATGGAGCGTTTTCGCGCTTTCTGGAAAGCGAAGACGCTCTAACAATAGAAAAAAGGCGCGGGTAAAAATCCCGCGCCTCAAAACGGTTAAGCGCAAGCCCGCCTTATTCGGCAGCTTCGCCTTCGCTCTTCTTGTCGGCAGCGACTTCCTTGCCGGTTGTCTGGTCGACAACCTTCATGGACAGGCGAACCTTGCCGCGTTCATCAAAGCCCATCAGCTTGACCCAAACCTTGTCGCCTTCCTTGACGACGTCGGAGGTCTTGGCAACGCGCTCAGACGCCAGCTGCGAGATGTGAACGAGGCCGTCACGGGCGCCGAAGAAGTTGACGAATGCGCCGAAATCAGCCGTCTTGACGACGGTGCCTTCGTAGATCTGACCGACTTCCGGCTCTGCAACGATGGAGTGGATCCACTTGCGAGCGGCTTCGATTTCCTTGCCCGAGGACGAGGCGATCTTGACGGTGCCGTCATCTTCGATGTTGATCTTCGCGCCTGTCTTTTCAACGATTTCGCGGATGACCTTGCCGCCGGAGCCGATGACTTCACGGATCTTGTCGACCGGAATGTTCATGACTTCGATGCGCGGTGCGAATTCGCCGAGCTGGCCACGGCTTTCGGTGATGGCATTGGCCATTTCACCGAGGATGTGCTTGCGACCGCCCTGAGCCTGCTCCAGCGCGACCTTCATAATCTCTTCGGTGATACCGGCGATCTTGATGTCCATCTGCAGCGAGGTGATGCCGTCTGCCGTACCGGCAACCTTGAAGTCCATGTCGCCGAGGTGATCTTCATCACCCAGAATGTCCGACAGAACCGCAAAGCGTTCGCCTTCGAGGATAAGGCCCATGGCGATACCGGCAACGGGCTTGGCAAGCGGAACGCCTGCATCCATCAGTGCCAGCGATGTGCCGCAGACGGTTGCCATGGAGGACGAGCCGTTGGACTCGGTGATTTCGGAGACGACGCGCAGCGTGTAAGGGAACTGCTCAGGTGTTGGCAGCATCGGGCGGATTGCGCGCCATGCCAGCTTGCCGTGACCGATTTCGCGACGGCCCGGGGAGCCCATGCGGCCTGTTTCACCAACCGAGTAGGGAGGGAAGTTGTAATGCAGAAGGAAGCGTTCCTTGTACATGCCCGTCAGGCTATCGACATACTGCTCGTCTTCGCCGGTGCCGAGTGTGGCAACAACGATGGCCTGGGTTTCGCCGCGTGTGAAAAGTGCCGAACCGTGGGTGCGTGGCAGAAGGCCGACTTCAGAGATGATCGGACGAACAGTGGACAGGTCGCGACCGTCGATGCGGCTCTTGGTGTCCAGAATGTTCCAGCGAACGATCTTTGCCTGAAGGTGCTTGAAGGTCGCGCCGATTTCTTCAGCCGTGTACTTGGCTTCGCCGTCTTCCGGCAGGAAGTGTGCTTTGACCTTGGCCTTGACGGCGTCAACCGCGTTGTAGCGGGCAGCCTTTTCAGTGATCTTGTAAGCATCTCGCAGTTCAGCTTCGGCAAGGCCGAGCATTTCAGCTTCGAGAGCGGAGAAATCTTCCGGTTCGAATTCGCGTGGCTCCTTGGCGGCAACTTCAGCGAGCTTGATGATCGCGTCGATAACCGGCTGGAAACCGCGGTGACCGAACATGACGGCACCGAGCATGATTTCTTCGTTGAGTTCCTTGGCTTCGGACTCAACCATCAAAACGGCGTCCTGCGTACCGGCAACGACGAGGTCGAGAACCGATTCGTCCATCTCGTCCAGATGCGGGTTGAGGACATATTCGCCGTTGATGTAGCCGACGCGTGCGCCACCGACCGGGCCCATGAAAGGAACGCCAGACAGTGTGAGCGCTGCGGAAGCAGCAACCATCGACAGAACGTCCGGGTTGTTTTCCAGATCGTGCTGAATGACGGTAACAACGACCTGCGTGTCGTTCTTGTAGCCTTCAGGGAAAAGCGGGCGGATCGGGCGGTCGATCAGACGCGAAACCAGCGTTTCGTTTTCAGAAGGACGACCTTCGCGCTTGAAATAGCCACCTGGGATCTTACCGGCGGCGTAGGTCTTTTCCTGATAGTTGACGGTCAGCGGGAAAAAGTCCTGACCGGGCTTTGGAGACTTTGCAGAAACGACGGTCGCCAGAACCATGGTTTCGCCATAGGTGGCGATGACGGCGCCGTCTGCCTGACGGGCAACCTTGCCGGTCTCAAGCTTGAGCGGGCGGCCTGCCCATTCGATTTCCACGGAGTGTTGATTGAACATATCTTGTCCTTAAATGTAGCCGCGGTTCACACGAGGGGAAAACACGCGGGCTTCAACGTATCACGGGCAAGACAGCAGGGCGCTTTGCGACATGTTCCCTTGGAAACACGGCAACGCCCCAAGGCGTTGCAAAAGCATCCGGCAATCCTGCCCCATGACAGGTCATCGGTTGTATCAGACGGCACCGGCCCATCCGGCCCGTCTCTTCCAAATTGCGCGTATCAGGCGCAAACATCAGTGTTTCAGCACAATGCCGAAAGAAAAACCGGCGAGAATCCTATCGAACCCCGCCGGAAGTTTTTTAGCGACGCACGCCGAGGCTGGTGATCAGCTTGGTGTAACGGCCTTCGTCCTTCTTCTTGAGATAATCAAGAAGCGAACGGCGGCTGGAAACCATGGTCAGAAGGCCACGACGGGAGTGGTTGTCCTTCTTGTGACCCTTGAAGTGTTCGGTCAGATTGTTGATCCGCTCGGTCAGAATGGCAACCTGAACTTCCGGCGAACCGGTGTCGCCTTCGACGGTTGCGTATTCCTTGATGAGGGCGGCTTTGCGCTCTGCAGTGATCGACATCGTGTTATCCTTTCTATTTTAAGGAAAATCGGGACGCCAAGCGCCGGGATGTCGTCCAGCACTGGCCATTCAATAGCGCGGGCTCTGCCCAAGCTGCCGCTGCCTATAAACCAATTGGTCCATAAAGGAAAGAGGCGATTGGAACCGGCTCTTTGGTCTATCCGGCAACAGATGGCCGGAAACATTGCTGTTTCCGCGCCTGCTTTTAACCAAAAACACGCTTGGGGCGGAATTCACCCTCGGCGATCTCGCCAATGGCAATCAGCTTGCCGCGTGCCGTGGCATAGGCTTCCATTTCCTGCGTCGGCGCATCGCGTCCGCGCAGCAGGATCGGGTTGCCCATCTTCAGCCGGTGGGCCTGATCGTCATTGATGATGAGATGCGGCAGTGACGACAGGGCTTCCGACGTATCGATCAGATAGGCATCGAGTGCCGCCAGCCGCTCATCGCGATCTTCGATGGCTTCGAACTCCACCAGCTTTGCAAGCGGCACCATGGCGTCTTCCGCAAAGGGCGCGACCATGGAGCGACGAAGTTCCGAGATAAAGCCGTAGCAGCCGAGATCGCGGCCCATATCGCGGGCAAGCGCACGGACATAGGTGCCTTTACCGCATTCGACTTCGAAATGCGCGGTATCGGCATCCGGGCAGGCGATGAGAGTGATGCGATGGATTTCCACTTCGCGAGCGGGAATTTCCACGGCCTCGCCACCGCGGGCGATATCGTAAGCGCGCTCGCCGGCGATCTTGATGGCCGAAAACTGCGGCGGGATCTGCATGATCGTGCCGGTATAATTCGGCAAAAGATCGCGGATGGCCTGCTCGTTCGGGCGCTCAGCGGACGTGTTGAGAACCTCGCCTTCCATATCGTCTGTGGTACGCTCTTCACCCCATGTGACGGTGAATTCGTAAATCTTGCGCCCGTCCATCACATAAGGAACGGTCTTGGTGGCATCGCCCAGCGCAATAGGCAGCATGCCGGAGGCGAGCGGATCGAGTGTACCGGCGTGACCGGCCTTCTGGGCATTGAAGAGCCATTTGATCTTCGACACGGCTTCCGTGGAGCCGAAATCGAAAGGCTTATCGAGAATGAGCCAGCCGGAAATCGGCCGGCCCTTGGGCTTACGGTTCTGCTGTTTGCGTGGTTTGGACATGCTTCAGTTCTGTTCGTCGTCTTTTTCGTTTGAAGGTCCCAGATCGCGCTGCACCTCCGGCGAACGCAGCAGCGCGTCGATCTTCTTGTAGTTGTCGAAGCTCGTATCGTCGCGGAAGCGCAGTTCCGGCACGTATTTCATCTGCCGCAAATGCGGACCCAGACGCCCGCGCAGATATTTCGCGTGGCGGTTCAGGGCCGCAATCGTGTCGGTGTGATCGGAAACGCCAAGCGGCGTTACATAAGCGGTTGCGATCTTCAGATCGGGCGACATACGGACTTCCGAGATGGAAATCACCGTCTTTTCGATCAGATCGTCACGGACTTCTCCGCGTTGCAGAATTTGGGTCACCGCGGCGCGTACCTGTTCGCCAACGCGCAGCATGCGTTGCGAGGGCGCGGATGATGTTGCTTTTACCATCGTTTCTTCCATTTCGCGTCTGCCACATAGGCGCGCAGCGCAGCTTCCCCTTGCGGGGTATCAATAGCCCGCTTCGGGGCAATAATAGCTTGAAACCGATTGATCCAAAAAAAGAAATAATCTTCGGTTTCGCTATAATTCAAAACTTCGGAACGGTTGATCCGTGAGAAGAGCCCACCAGCCGACATCTCTACGCCATCCTGTCCGAAACGAATTTCGTAGCTCCTGCCGTCCAGCTTGGACTGGCGAATGTGCCATCGACGCATCCATGGAACAAAACAGAAGCGGCCCAGAACCATCAAAACTGCGATAGCGCCGTTACACACATATGCCAACTCGACGGGGCGGTCCGCCTGGATCGCTTTTCCAATGAACCATGCAGAAAAGCCGACATTGAGAATAACAAACGGCCAAAAAGCCCATTTATTGAGGTAACGCGTTGCCCGACTGCGTCCTGCATCGGCCATCGCGTTGTAGTCTTTCTCAGTCAAGACGTAGCTTAGAACCGGCGGCGATGCCGCCAGTTCTGTAAACGCATAGGACATTGTCCACTCCATCAAACCAGCAAAAGTTGGTCCAGTTCGTGGGGCGAGCTTACAACGTTCTGGTGATGTGCTCTACGCGGAAGCACTCGATGGTGTCGCCAGCGCGGATATCTTCGTAGTTTTCGAATGCCATACCGCACTCCTGACCGACCGGCACTTCGCCGACTTCGTCCTTGAAGCGCTTGAGCGTCTTGAGCTTGCCTTCGTGGATGACGACGTTGTCGCGAACCAGACGAACACCTGCACCACGCTCCACCTTGCCTTCGACGACACGGCAACCGGCCACTTTGCCGACCTTGGTGATGTTGAAGACTTCCAGGATTTCGGCGTTGCCGAGGAATGTTTCGCGACGTTCCGGAGACAGGAGGCCCGACATCGCTGCCTTCACGTCATCCACCAGATCGTAGATGATGTTGTAGTAGCGAATTTCGATACCGGCACGTTCGGATGCTGTACGTGCCTGTGCATTGGCACGAACGTTGAAGCCGATGATGGCCGCGTTCGATGCTTCGGCAAGCGAGATATCCGATTCCGTGATCGCACCTGCGCCAGAGTGGATGATGCGTGCGCGGACTTCGTCTGTTCCAAGCTTGTCCAGCGATGCGATGATCGCTTCGACAGAGCCCTGCACGTCACCCTTGATGAGCAGCGGGAAGTCCTTGCGGCCAGTGGCCTGCAACTGCGTCATCATCTGTTCCAGCGAACCGCGCTGGCCGGTCTGGCGAGCAACGGCCTTGTCACGGGCCAGACGCTGACGATACTCGGAAATCTCGCGAGCACGGCTTTCGTTTTCGACAACGGCGAAGCGGTCACCGGCAGACGGTGTGCCCGACAGGCCGAGAATCTCGACCGGCATGGCCGGACCGGCTTCCTTGACGTGGTCACCCTTGTCGTTGACGAGCGCGCGGACACGGCCCCACTGGTCGCCAGCCACGATGATCTGGCCTGGACGCAGTGTACCTTTCTGAACCAGAACGGTTGCCACGGAACCACGACCGCGGTCGAGCTGGGCTTCGATGACCGTGCCTTCCGCTGTGCGGTTGACATTGGCCTTCAGGTCGAGAATTTCGGCCTGAAGCAGAACGGCTTCGAGAAGCTTGTCGAGGTTGAGCTTGTTCTTGGCCGAAACTTCGACGTCCAGAACTTCACCACCCATAGATTCCACGAAGACTTCGTGCTGGAGCAGCTGCTGGCGCACCTTGTCAGGATTGGCCTCATGCTTGTCGATCTTGTTGATCGCCACGATGATCGGAACACCCGCCGCCTTGGCGTGGTTGATCGATTCAATCGTCTGCGGCATCACGCTGTCGTCGGCTGCAACCACCAGAATGGCGATGTCGGTTGCCTGTGCACCGCGAGCACGCATGGCCGTAAAGGCGGCGTGGCCGGGGGTGTCGATGAAGGTGATCTTGTGACCGTTCTTCTCGACCTGATAGGCACCGATATGCTGGGTGATGCCACCGGCTTCGCCCGAAACAACGCTGGTCTGACGGATGGCGTCGAGCAGCGATGTCTTGCCGTGGTCGACGTGACCCATGATGGTCACGACAGGAGGACGCGACACGAGTTCGCCACCATCGTTGTCCGACACGTTGAAGATGCCTTCTTCGACGTCGGATTCCGACACGCGCTTGACGGTGTGGCCGAATTCGCCAGCGATCAGTTCGGCCAGATCGGCGTCGATGACGTCGCCCGGCTTCATCATCTGACCTTCCTTCATCAGGTACTTGATCACATCGACGGCCCGTTCGGACATACGCTGCGACAGTTCCTGAATGGTGATGGTCTCAGGCAGAATGACTTCGCGCATGACCTTTTCGCGGGTTTCCTGCATCTGGCCACGGCGGAATTTTTCCTGACGGCGGCGCATGGCAGAAAGCGAGCGACCGCGCGGGCTACCGTCTTCTTCCAGATTGGACGTAACCGTCAGCTTGCCACGGCGGCGCTCTTCTTCCGTCTTCAGACGGGCAGCAGGCTTTGCCGGTGCGGGTGCAGCGACCTTGCCTCGAACCGGCAGGTTGCCACGGCGTGGACCGCGATCATCATCGTCTTCTTTTTCCGTACGACGGGCACCGGGGGCACCACGAGCCGGAAGCGGCAGAGGAGCAGCAGGCGTCGGCGCGGCAGGGCGCGTCGTGGACTGGGGACGTCCGTCCTGACGGGCAGGCTGAGCGGAAGCGGCTGGTCTTTCGACCGGACGTTCCACTTTCTCTTCCGTCTGTGGCTGGGACGCGGCAAGCTTTGCAGCTTCTGCCTCTTCCTTGGCGCGGCGGGCCGCTTCTTCTTTTTCGGCGACGAGACGCGCTTCTTCTTCCACCTTGCGGCGGGCTTCGTCTTCGGCGCGCTGCTTGGCTTCGATGATGTCGCGGGCCTGCGCTTCGGCAAGAGCGCGGCGACGCGCATCCATTTCACCGGCAGACAGATCGTGCAGGACGTTGCCGCGCGGGCGATCCGGCTGGCGCTGCGGCTGCGGCGATGGCTGCGGACGCTGCTGATTGCCGGACTGGTGAACGCGCTGCTGCGGCTGCTGCGGACGCGCAGCAGCCGGCGCTGCGGCTGCGGCAGGTGCCGCCGGGCGTGGCTGCGGTGTAATTGGTGTTACAACATGCTTTTCGTCTTCAGGACGCAAGGGACGGCGCTTGCGTGTTTCCACCACAACCGCGTTCGTGCGACCTCGACCCATATCTTGACGCACAGTCCCCTGAGACGCTCCACCCGGCTTGAGGGTAAGGGTCTTCTTAGGCGATGCGTTGAGTGTCTTGTCGTCGTTGTTATCGGTCATTCCGTTCCCGTTCCTTCAGACGAGAGCCGGATGACGTCACCAGACTCTAGTCTCTACAATTGCTGTATCCGAACGCGGCAGACGGTCATGTCCGATAACCGCGTCATTGTCTTTCCGTCCGGGCAGCGTCAATTTCGCCTTGAGGTTTCTCGCCACCGCGATACTGCTCAAGCATCTTTGCGCGCTTCACTACACCCTCACCCGCCTGTCCCGCAAGCGCGCAGGCATGGATAAAAGCATTCTGGCCCATCAGTTCGTCCATTTCCTGCTCACTGAACAGATGAAAGGACGGTATTTCTGTCTCGGCTCCTGAACCGAGGGTCCAGGCTTTGCGGGCCTGGTTTATCTTTCTGACGCCATCGGGCGCCGCGTCCGTTGCATGGAACACCGCAAGGGTGTTGCCAGAACGAACAGCCGCATCCACCTTCGTGGCCCCGCTGATGAACTGCCCGGCTTTGCGGGCCATGTTCATCATACCGGCCAGTTGCTGCGCCAGCAGCCGGTCCATCAACTCCAGGAGTTCAGGTCCGGCCTTCACATCGGTCTTCAAGGCGCGCGCGAAAAGCTTTTTCGCGATGGCCTTTTCGATCAGGGCGCGCTCGGGAGTGACCCAGCATCCGCGCCCTGGCAATTGGCGTTTCAGGTCCGGAACAACGCTTTTGTCCGGGCCTGCGACAAAACGGACCAACTCATCGGGTGTTCCAATCTGCCGCGTTACAATGCACGTCCGCTCACTGCCTGTACCTTCGACCCGCCGCTCGTCATCCAGCAGGTCATCAGGCTCATGCGCTTGCGAAATCATTCCTGATCGGCGGTATCCGCCTCCTCGGTCGCTGCCTCTTCCTGCTCTGCAGCAAGATCCTCAGCGGTAATCCAGCCAGCCAGAAGGCGGGCCTGAACAACCATGTTCTCGGCTTCGACGCGAGACACGTCGAGCTTGGAGAAGATGCCGTCGAACTTCTTGGTTTCGCCGTCCTTGCGTTCGCTCCAGCCGACGAGATCGTCTGCGGCGCAGCCTGCGAGGTCTTCGATGTTCTTCACGCCGTCTTCACCCAGGGCGACCATCATCTGCGAGGTCAGGCCTTCGATCTGACGCAGCTCATCGGACACGCCGAGTTCCTTGCGCTTGGCATCCATTTCCGCTTCGACGCGGTCGAGATATTCCTTGGCGCGGGTCTGGATTTCGACAGCCGTGTCTTCATCGAAACCGTCGATGGACGAAATTTCGCTGAGGTCCACATAGGCCAGTTCTTCGACCTGTGCGAAGCCTTCGGATGCCAGAACCTGACCAACCATCTCGTCCACATCCAGCGCTTCCATAAAGATGCCGGTGCGTTCGTTGAATTCCTTCTGACGGCGCTCGGACTCTTCGGCTTCCGTCATGATGTCGATATCCCAGCCGGTCAGCTGCGATGCCAGACGCACGTTCTGACCGCGACGACCGATGGCCAGCGACAGCTGCTCATCCGGTACAACGACTTCGATGCGTTCTGCTTCTTCATCCAGAACGACCTTGGCGACTTCAGCCGGCTGCAGGGCGTTGACGATGAAGGATGCAGGGTCCTGCGACCATGGAATGATGTCGATCTTTTCGCCCTGAAGCTCGCCGACAACGGCCTGAACGCGCGAACCGCGCATACCGACGCAGGCGCCGACCGGATCAATGGACGAGTCATTGGAGATGACGGCGATCTTGGCGCGCGAACCGGGGTCACGGGCAACGGACTTGATCTGGATGATGCCGTCGTAGATTTCTGGCACTTCCATGGTGAAGAGCTTGACCATGAACTGTGGATGCGTACGCGACAGGAAAATCTGCGGACCGCGCTGTTCGCGGCGCACGTCGTAAACGAAGGCGCGAACGCGATCGCCGTAACGCAGGTTTTCGCGAGGAATCATCTCGTCACGACGGATAATGCCTTCGCCACGGCCCAGATCGACGATGACGTTGCCATATTCGACACGCTTGACGGTACCGTTGATGATTTCGCCGATGCGGTCCTTGAACTCGTCATACTGGCGATCACGCTCGGCTTCACGAACCTTCTGGACGATAACCTGCTTGGCGGACTGGGCAGCGATACGGCCAAAATCCATCGGCGGCAGCGGATCGGCAATGTAGTCGCCGATCTTGGCATCGACGTTGCGGTCGCGCGCCAGTTCCAGTGGGATCTGCGTGCCGTAGTCTTCGGCCTTCTCGACAACTTCGAGCAGACGCTGCAAGCGGATTTCGCCGGTCTTGGAGTTGATGTCGGCGCGGATGTTGGTTTCGGAACCGTAACGCGAGCGGGCAGCCTTCTGAATAGCATCAGCCATTGCGGCCAGCACGATTTCGCGGTCGATGACCTTTTCGCGCGCCACAGCATCGGCGATCTGCAGAAGCTCAAGCCTGTTAGCACTGACTGCCATTTTTATGTCTCCGTATGTCGTTTTGCCCGCGTTATCAGGGCTTATACGTTGGAATTAGTCTTCGTCTGCTTCTTCGTTCTGATTGGCAGCAGCGGCCTTGGCCTGCTTGTCCGCCTTCAGTGCGTCGCGAATAAGATCGTCCGTCAGAATGAGCTTCGCGTCGGAAAGTGTATTGAACGGGATCGTCACCACCGGCTCTTCGCCGTAACCGATCTGGTCACGCTCAAGCTTGAAACCGTCTTCTTCTACGCTGGCGATCTTGCCGCGAAAACGCTTGCGATTGTCCACCAGGATCGATGTCTCGACCTTGACGATATGGCCCTGCCAGCGGACAAAATCCATTTTTCGCACCATCGGCCGGTCGATACCGGGCGAGGACACTTCCAGATGGTACGCCTTTTCGACGGGATCTTCCACATCAAGAACCGGTGAAATCGCCATGGAGAGCGCTTCACAGTCCTGAACGGTCATGGTTCCGTCTTCGCGTTCGGCCATGATCTGCAGGGTCGAGCCGTTTTGACTGGACAGCCGAACCCTGACCAGCAGGAAGCCCATACCCGTCAGAACCGGCTCGATGATCTCGGCGATCCGCTGGTCTATGCCCGTTTCGGTTATCAGTCTTGGTTCGGCGTCTGCCATTCTGGCCTTCCGGTCTTTGTCTGCAACCGGAACGCTTTGTCCCGGTTTTTGGGGCGCCTAACGAAAAAGAGCGGAGCCTTGCGGCCCCACTCTTCATCAGACGATCAAGAATTTGAAGGCCCGTATAAACCCTAATGGCCGATATTGCAAGGATGGGGCGCAAAAGCAGCGAAATTGGCTTTGGTCACAATTTTACCTTGGCACACGCCGAAACAGTAGCATCCTCTCAAACGGCGTCTATAGTGTCAGCCGCATCACCAGCAATTGCATCAATTGGACTGCCCGTGCCCGATAGAAAATCTCCGCTTACGCCACTCAAGCATCAAACCTACCGCACAATCTGGTTTGCGAGCATCGCCTCGAACTTCGGTGGGCTCATTCAGGCGGTGGGTGCGGCATGGATGATGACGGCACTGTCCTCGTCCGAAAACATGATCGCGCTGGTGCAGGCCTCGACCTCCCTGCCGATCATGCTGTTTTCGCTGGTATCCGGCGCGTTGGCCGACAGTTTCGACCGCCGCCGCATCATGATTTCGGCGCAGCTGCTGATGCTGGCCGCCTCGATTTTGCTGACCGTCTTTGCATGGTTCGGCTGGCTATCCCCCTGGCTGCTGTTGTTCTTCACCTTCATGATCGGCTGTGGCACGGCGCTCAACAACCCGTCCTGGCAGGCCTCTGTGGGTGAGATGGTGCCGCGTGAAGACCTGCCCGCGGCGGTGACGCTGAACAGCGTCGGTTTCAACATTACCCGCAGCGTCGGCCCGGCCATTGGCGGTGTTATCGTGGCGATTGCCGGTGCGGCAGCGGCGTTTCTGGTCAATACATTCAGCTATTTCGCGCTGATCTATGCGCTGGTGAAATGGCAACCGCCCAAGAACCAATCCACCCTGCCGCGCGAGCAGCTGTTCGCCGCGATTTCCGCAGGCATGCGCTATGTGGCGATGTCGCCGAATATCGGCAAGGTGCTGGTGCGCGGCTTCCTCTTCGGCCTTTCCGCCAGTGCCATTCTGGCGCTGATGCCGCTGGTTGCGCGCGATCTGGTACAGGGCGGGCCGCTGACCTACGGTATCATGCTCGGCGCTTTCGGCGTCGGTGCCATCGGCGGCGCGCTGATCAGTGCGCGTCTGCGTGAAACGATGAGCAGTGAGTGGATCGTCCGCGTCGCGTTTCTTGGCTTTGCCTTCAGCGCTGGGGTGACCGCCATCAGCAGCAGCGCCATTCTGACCGCCCTTGTGCTGACCGTATCCGGCGCAAGCTGGGTTCTGGCGCTGTCGCTGTTCAACACCATCGTGCAGCTTTCCACGCCACGCTGGGTGGTGGGCCGGGCGCTGTCGCTTTACCAGACGCTGACCTTTGGCGGCATTGCGGTGGGCAGCTGGCTCTGGGGTTCTCTGGCGGAAAATTACGGCCTGTCTTATTCGCTGCTCTGTTCGTGCCTTCTGATGCTGCTGGGTGTCGTTGTCGGTTTCAAGCTGACCATGCCCGCTTTTGCCTCGCTCAATCTCGATCCGCTCAACCGCTTCGTGGAGCCGAACCTGCGCCTTGACGTCAAGCCTCGCAGCGGCCCGATTGCGATTCTGGTCGATTACGAAATCGATGATTCGGATCTGCCGGAATTCATGGCGATCATGGTGGAAAGGCGGCGTATTCGTCTGCGCGATGGCGCGCAGAACTGGACGTTGATGCGCGATCTGGAAAATCCTGACGTCTGGACGGAAATCTACCATGTGCCGACATGGGTGGAATATGTGCGCCACAACCACCGCCGTACGCAGGCCGACGCCGAGAGCTGGGACAGCATTTTAAAGCTGCACCGTGGCACGACCCGCCCCCGTGTTCACCGCATGATCGAGCGGCAGGCCATCCCGCCGCAGGACGACATTTTTCACAAGGCGCATATCGACCCGCACTGAATGGGTGGGTCGATCACGGAAAATCTTTTACCGGCGCGGGAACTTTTCCGGTTCCCACTTCTTCTTGCGTCTCATATAGCCGGGAAAAATTCATGATAGAGTATGCGCCATCTCACCACGTCCGCCCTTGCTCTGGCCCCGGACAGATGGATGACATGTATCGACATTGCCTTATACCTTTTTCGCATCCTCCTCATGCGCAGTCTAAAAGACAGAGCCTGCAGGTTTTAACCACTTAAATTCATTGGGTTTCATCGACATCCGGCAATTGGCCTGGAACACGACGTCGGGCTTTACGGGGTAGAAAATTGTATAGCGAAACGGATAATATCGGCCCCATTCTCACGCAGTTGTTTGAACAGGCACCGACATTCATCGCCCTTCTGCGCGGCCCGGAGCACCGGTTCGAACTGGCAAATCCCAGCTACAAGAAACTTGTCGGTCGCGATGATCTCATCGGTCGCACAGTCGCGGATGCATTACCAGACGCCGCCGCGCAGGGCTTTTTGAAGATCCTCGATGATGTCTACCGCTCCGGCCAGGCCTATTCGGCATCTGGTGCACTCTATGCCGTGCAATCTGCACCAGAGGCACCCGTCACCGAGCGCTATATCGATTTTCTCTACCAGCCGATTATTGGCGCGAATGGCACGGTGGAAGCCATCTTCGTTGAAGGTTCCGACGTCACTGAGCGAACGCTGGCCGAGCGCGCGCGCCACGAAAGCGAAGAGCTCTACAAGGGCCTTTTCGATGCCATCGATGAAGGCTTCTGCGTCATCGAATTCTTCGACGGACCGGAAGGCCCCAACAGTGATTACATCCACATTCAGGCAAATGACGCCTATGCGCGGCATGCCGGTATTCCCAATGTCGTTGGCCAGAAGCTGCGCGAAATGGTGCCTGCGGAGGCCGACGCTTGGGTTGCCCGTTATGGCGAGGTGCTGCGCACCGGCGAGCCGATCCGGTTTCAGCAGGAACTTGTGGCCACAGGCCGCTATCTCGAACTTGCGGCGGTTCGCATCGAGCCGGAAAGCAAGCGTCAGGTCGCGGTCATGTTTCAGGACATCACGGCCCGCCGACGCGCCGAACTTGCGCTGGCAAAGCTGAATGCGACGCTGGAACAACAGGTGGAAGAACGCAGTGCCGAATTGATGGTGGCGGAAGAGGCATTGCGCCACAGCCAGAAGATGGAGGCCGTGGGACAGCTGACCGGCGGGCTGGCGCATGATTTCAACAATATTCTGGCGGGAATCAGCGGCAGTCTGGAAATGATGAACACGCGGCTCGCCCAAGGCCGTGTGGGCGATCTCGAGCGCTACATCAACGGCGCTGTCGGTGCCACCAAGCGGGCGGCGGCGCTGACCCAAAGACTGCTTGCCTTTTCCCGCCGCCAGACGCTGGACCCCAAGCCGCTCAACATCAATTCGCTGGTGGATGGCATGCTTGATCTCATTACCCGCAGCGTTGGTCCCGGCATCAAGGTCGAGACCGTGGGAGCGGCTGGGCTATGGGCGACCTATGTGGATGCGGGACAGCTGGAAAATGCGTTGCTGAACCTCTGCATCAATGCCCGCGACGCCATGCCATCGGGTGGAAACCTGACGATCGAGACCTGCAATCGCTGGATGGATGACAGGTCGGCACGGGTGCGCGGGCTGGAGCCGGGACAATATGTTTCGCTCTGCGTTTCCGATACGGGAACAGGCATGAGCCAGGAGATCATCGATCGGGCCTTCGATCCTTTTTACACCACCAAGCCCATTGGACAGGGAACCGGGCTCGGTCTTTCCATGGTCTATGGCTTTGCCGGGCAATCCGGCGGTGCGGCACGGATTTATTCGGAGCTGGGAAAAGGCACGATGATTTGCCTTTACCTGCCCCGCCACGCCGGAGAGGTAGAGGCAACTGACGTGGAAAAGGAAGCCACCACGGACGCTCTGCGCGCCGATGGTGAGGAAACCATTCTGGTGGTGGATGACGAACCACTGGTGCGGATGCTGGCCGTCGAGGAGCTTCAGGATCTAGGATATTCCGTCATCGAAGCGGAAGATGGTGCGTCGGCCTTGCGGATTCTCAATTCAGCACGCGACATCAGCCTGCTGATCACAGATGTCGGCCTCCCCGGCGGCATGAATGGTCGTCAGCTGGCGGATGCGGCGCGGGTCAAGAGGCCGGAACTGGAAGTGCTGTTCATCACTGGCTATGCCGAGAATGCCGTGCTCAATCACGGCCATCTCGATCATGGCATGCATGTCATGACCAAGCCCTTCCAGCTGGATGCCTTCGCCCAGCGCGTCAAGGCGCTGGTTCACCCCAAGCAATAGGGCTAACGCTTAGCCCCGCAGCGCTTCGACGGGCGACTGGCGGTAGGCCAGCCATGCGGGCAGGATGGCGAGACCCGCAGCCACGGCCAGCAGCACCAGCGCCTGTGCCAGATCGGCCTTGGCAAATTCAACCGGCATGACGACGCCGCTTTTGGCAACGAGCATGCCGGTGATGATCTTGGCCGCCACAAAACCAACGGCGAAACCAAGCGCGATGCCCGAGGCAAACAGTGCGAAGAGTTCCGTCCAGACGATCAGCGATATGGAAGACCGCGGCGCCCCGAGTGCACGCAGCGCACCGATCTGCTTTCGTCTCTGCACGATATGGGTCAGGGTGACGAGAATGAGAGAGGCTGCGACCAGCAACTGTGCCCCGATGGCGACGACAGACAGAACCTCGCGGGCATCACCCAGCGTCGCATAGAGCTTCGTCAGAACCTCACCCGGAAAGACCGCCAGCGTATTGCCCTGCCGGTACTGCTGGCGCAGCTTATAGGCATCGGCAATCGACTTTGGTTTCACCAGAATGGCGGGAACGCCGGGTGTTTCCGAGGTGAAGACTTCGCTCAGCGCTTCGGCTTCTTCGCCTGCTGCATGAGCGTGATCATGGTGTTCATGACCCTCCTCATGCGCCCCAGGAGCGTGGTCATGGCCTTCATGGCCTTCCTCATGCGTCTCGCCTGCCGTTTCATGCTCATGGTCGTGGCCATCGCCGTCCATGCCATGAATGTGCCAGACGGAGCTGATGGGGACGAGAATGGCACGGTCCCAAGGCGTTCCGGTGGGCTTCAGGCGCCCCTGAACGTGATAGACGATCTCGGTATGGGTGTGGCCACCCTCTTCCGCCGTGCCGTGCATCGGCTTGACTTCAGCACCGATGGGCAGATCGACGGCAGAGCCGATCACGGCATCCTCACCATCGGCAAAACCCTCACCTTCCAGAAAGCCGCCGGATGTATTGTTGATGAGCGCCGTCGTCGTCCCCACGATTGGATAGCCGGCAAAGGAATCTCCAAAACCGACGGGACCGGCCCATGCGACACGCGGATCGTTCGCCAGCGTTGCCAGCGTCGCGCCACTGACCAGCGGCAAGGGAGCGGCCTGCAAGAACACCGAGGAGAGAACGAGCTGCGTTTCACTGCCAGCGGCACCGATGACGAGATCGAACTTGTCCGCAGCGCGGGCCGTGCCCAGCCGTAGCGCGCGCTCCTGCAATGTCACGGTAACGCCCAGCGCCGTTGCCATAGCAACAAGCAGAATGACGACCAGCGATCCAGCCCAAAGGCGCTTCAGATCGGATAAAACAAAACGCATCATATCAAGAATTCCGGGCGCTGTCGGTCACGATACGGCCATTGGCCAGTTCGAGACGGCGGTCGAGGCGTTCGGCCAAAAGCCTGTCATGGGTAATGACGATGAGTGTGGAACCCTCCACCCGCGCCAGATCGACCAGCAGGCGGCCGATGGCCTCGCCATTCTCAGGGTCGAGGCTTGCGGTGGGCTCATCAGCGACGATGACGCCGGGTTTTCTCAGCAGCGCGCGGGCAATCGCCACACGCTGCATTTCGCCGCGCGACATGGTGTCGATTTTCTGATCCGGCCGCGAAAGGCCGGTTTTTTCGAGCAGGAACGCGGCGCGATAGGCATATTGGCTGGACATGCAGCGTGACAGGCGGACCGGCAGGAGAATGTTTTCCATGGCGGACAGGCCGGGCAGAAGATGAAACTCCTGCATGACGAGGCCGACATTCTCGCCGCGCCAGCGGTCTCTTTTGGTTTCGGCATAACCGGCAATATCCTGATCCCGCCACAACACCTTGCCCTGGCGAATACGTTCAAGCCCGGTGATGACGTTGACGAAAGTGCTTTTGCCGGAACCCGAGGCGCCGGTGATGGCCATCTTCTCGCCCGCCGCAACCGAGAGGTCATAGACGGACAGCACCGGTGTGGCGAGCCCGGGATAGGAAACCGAAAGGCCTGAAATATTCAAGGACAGCATGTTTAGGAAACTCTGTATTCCGCATCTCTGATGCGCACGAGGCTGACAAATCCGGTTTCCGGGTCTGTCCAGGAGCCGCGCTCCAAAACACCCGTGACCTCGATTGTCGTGCTGGGCTGCACGAAGGTCTGTTTTTCCGAGAGATAGACGACGACGATATTGTCCGGCCAGTCGGAATCCGACGAGCAGAACGGGCATAGTGCCATGGGAATTTCGGTGAGAACGAAAAAGGAGGCTTCGGCCTTCAATGGCGGTGCCATAAAGCCTTTCATGCGGATCTGCTGGCCGGTCAGCTGTTTCAACTTGTCGGAAAACTCCAGGCCCAACACGCCGATCTTGCCGTACATTTCATCGAAAGTAAGGGGCGATGTCGCTGCAAGGCTTTCCCGTGCGCAAAGCGTGAAGGCGGAAAGTGTCGCAAGCTTGAGCGACTGCCGACGCGTCAACAGGGGGGTAAGTTTCGCCATGACGATCTCCTTTTTGCGAGCGGTCCGGTTGTTCAAACGAAGACGATCCGGCTCGCCTGTGCAAGCCGGATCGTATTTCTTTTACAAAGATTACTGCGTCTGCTTTGCGCCAAGCGCGAAGGTGTCTGCCAGCACGCGATAAACGTCGCTCTGTTCCATGTAACCCTTGAAGCCTTCCGAGCCGGGGCCGGTGGACTGAAGAACGATATCGTCAACAGCGTGAACGCCGCTGTCGCCATCCTTTGGAATATTACCCTGCACGAAGACCGCGCCGGGAACATTCTTGTAGGCTTCGTTGGCGATATATTCCTTCTTCTCGTTCTGGATTGCCGGAACGAAAGGACCATCCATCTTCGGGCGGAATGTTTCGTAATGGTCAGGACCATTATTGGCATTCAGGAACAGGCGGCGGCTGACGTCGATCCGGTCAGGATAACCATCGCCGTCCTTGTCTTCGTAGTTCGGGAAGCCGGCTTCGGCATAGGTGCCGACCTTGGCGCGCATTTCGTCGCCCGGCTTTTCGTCATCGACGGTGCCGATGATGGAAACGCCATGAGCGTGGTCGCCGGTCACGACGATCAGCGTGTCGGGGTTCTTGGCAGCGAATTCACGAGCAACGCCAATGGCCTTGTCGAATTCGATGGTTTCGACAACAGCGCGATCCCAATCCAGCGGGTGAGACATCTTGTCGATGTTTGCTGCTTCGACCATCAGGAAGAAACCGTCCTGGTTCTTGGACAGTTCACCGAGAGCTGCCTTGGTCATATCGACCAGACCGGGCTGGTTCGGGAACTTGTCGACGGTGCCCTTCTTGAGGAAGTTGCGGTCGAGAAGCGTGTCCATGTTGCCGGTGTGGAACAGGCCGAGAAGCTTGCCGGTGTTGGAACCTTCAGCCTTTTCAAGCTCGTTCTTGTCGGTTGCCAGCGTGTAGCCTGCATCCTGGAACAGCTTGATATAGTCCTTGTCGTCCTTGCGCTTGGAACCGGGAACGTCCTTGCCGAGGAAATAGGCAGAGCCACCGCCCAGAACGACGTCAGGCTTGACGTCGAACATCATGCCGGTGATTTCAGCCTTGTCGCCACGCTTGCGGGTGTGGGAAACGATGGCCGCAGGCGTCGCATCCTGCAATTCGGATGTCGTTACGATGCCGATGGACTTCTTCGTCTGGCGGCGCAGGGCCTCACCGATGGTCTCGACCTTCGGGTCATCAAGGCTTGCAGGCGTGCGGTCGCCGTAAACGCCGAGAGCGTTCACAGGAGCCTTGTGGCCGGTCATGTAGGCCGACATGGTGTTGGCGCTATCGGTGGCGATGGCTTCGGTGGACGATGTGCCGATGAAGGCCATGCGGTCCATTTCGTCCATGTTCAGACGACCGTTCGCCTTACCTTCGGTCATGCCCTTGGACATGATGCGGGCAGCGGTGCGGTGCGCAACAGAGAGGCCGTCACCTAGGAGGAAAATGATGTTCTTGGCCTTTGGCGTTTCGCCGGTGCCATAAACAACCCAGTTGACGCTCTTGGTTTCGGAACCGGCGGAAACTTCGACCTTGTAGTCGCCAGCCTTGGCAATCTTAAGGCCACGCAGGGTGACGGCAGAACCGAGAACCTTGTCTTCCTTGCCCTTTTCTTCGGCGGTGAAGGTGACGTCGGCGCCGAAGACGGTCTTGTAGTCCTGGCCGTTGACGGTGATCTTCACGTCTTCAGGCTTTACGACATTCTTGAACTCGACTTTGAAGTCAAAAGGAGAACCGCTGAGAATCGTTGCACGATCAAGCGGATAGACGGTTGCGGCCTGTGCAGCACCGGCAAGCACGGTGGTCGCGACGAATGCGGCGATAAGTTTGCGCATGATAACCTCTAAGGAGTTATGTTTTATAGAAAAGCACCCCGCCTATAGGGACCGCGCATGACAGTGAAATGACGATCCGCGCGAATCTGAGGGGTGCCGCACAACCCGGCTGTTTTTATTTCTGCCGTGTCGAAAGGCGCTCAGGGTGCCTCATCTGTTTTATGCAAGCTTTATTTCTTCATTTTTTGGTGCAATCGACGCATTGATCCGCCTTGCAGCGGGAAAAATCGCTCCTTATATACCCCCCAGACAGCAGCAAGAATGCTGCACAAACCGGAAGACCATCCAAGTCAAGGAGTTGTCAGTGGAATGCCTCCCGGGGTTCCGACAACTCGCTTCAAGGAGAGAAGAGAATGGCAAAAGTAATCGGTATCGACCTTGGCACGACCAATTCCTGCGTCGCAGTGATGGACGGCAAGGACACAAAGGTAATTGAAAACGCGGAAGGTGCACGTACGACCCCTTCCATGGTCGCCTTCAGTGACGATGGTGAGCGTCTGGTCGGCCAGCCTGCAAAACGTCAGGCCGTCACCAACCCAACCAACACCCTGTTTGCGGTCAAGCGCCTGATCGGTCGCCGCTACGAAGACCCGACTGTCGAAAAGGACAAGGGCCTCGTACCGTTCGAGATCGTCAAGGGCGACAATGGCGACGCATGGGTAGAAGCACAGGGCAAGGGTTATTCCCCTTCGCAGATTTCTGCGATGATCCTTCAGAAGATGAAGGAAACTGCCGAATCCTACCTCGGCGAAAAGGTCGAAAAGGCCGTCATCACCGTTCCTGCCTACTTCAACGACGCACAGCGCCAGGCCACCAAGGATGCTGGCCGCATTGCCGGTCTTGAAGTTCTGCGCATCATCAACGAGCCGACGGCTGCTGCCCTGGCTTATGGCCTCGACAAGAAGGAAGGCAAGACGATTGCCGTGTACGACTTGGGCGGCGGTACCTTCGATATTTCCGTTCTGGAAATCGGCGACGGCGTTTTCGAAGTTAAGTCCACCAATGGCGATACCTTCCTTGGCGGTGAAGACTTCGACATGCGTCTGGTCGAATATCTGGCCGGTGAGTTCAAGAAGGATCAGGGCATTGACCTGAAGGGCGACAAGCTTGCGCTTCAGCGCCTGAAGGAAGCTGCCGAAAAGGCAAAGATCGAGCTTTCGTCTTCGCAGCAGACCGAAATCAACCTGCCCTTCATCACGGCAGATGCGACCGGTCCGAAGCACCTGACGCTGAAGCTGACCCGTTCCAAGTTCGAAAGCCTTGTGGACGATCTGGTCCAGCGCACCGTTGCACCATGCAAGGCAGCGCTCAAGGATGCAGGCGTTTCGGCTGCCGAGATCGACGAAGTCGTTCTCGTCGGTGGCATGAGCCGCATGCCGAAGGTTCAGGAAGTCGTCAAGCAGCTGTTCGGCAAGGAGCCGCATAAGGGTGTGAACCCGGATGAAGTTGTTGCCATGGGCGCGGCCATTCAGGCCGGCGTTCTGCAGGGCGACGTCAAGGACGTTCTGCTTCTCGACGTAACGCCTCTGTCTCTCGGCATCGAAACGCTGGGCGGCGTCTTCACACGTCTGATCGACCGTAACACGACGATCCCGACCAAGAAGAGCCAGACCTTCTCGACCGCCGAAGACAACCAGTCTGCCGTGACCATCCGCGTTTCGCAGGGTGAGCGCGAAATGGCTGCCGACAACAAGTCGCTCGGCCAGTTCGACCTCGTCGGCCTGCCACCATCGCCACGCGGCGTTCCGCAGATCGAAGTGACCTTCGACATCGACGCCAACGGCATCGTGCAGGTTTCCGCGAAAGACAAGGGCACCGGCAAGGAACAGCAGATCCGCATTCAGGCATCTGGTGGTCTGTCCGACGCCGACATCGAAAAGATGGTGAAGGACGCCGAGGCCAATGCCGAAGCCGACAAGAAGCGTCGCGCCGGTGTGGAAGCCAAGAACCAGGCCGAAAGCCTCATCCACTCCACCGAGAAGTCGGTGAAGGAATATGGCGACAAGGTTTCTGAAACGGATCGCAAGGCCATCGAAGATGCCATTGCTGCGCTGAAGACGTCGGTTGAAGCCTCCGAGCCGGATGCTGACGACATTCAGGCCAAGACCCAGACCCTTATGGAAGTTTCCATGAAGCTTGGTCAGGCCATCTACGAAGCCCAGCAGGCTGAAGGCGGCGAAGGTGCTGCCGAAGGTGGCAAGGACGACGTGGTCGATGCGGACTATGAAGAAATCAAGGACGACAAGAAGTCTGCATAATCCAGACTTTCTGAACTCCAATTGATGCTTGACTGAAATCCGGCTGCCTAGTGCAGCCGGAAATCCATTTCCGGGGCTTGTTAATTAATGGCGAAAGCAGACTTTTACGAAACACTTGGCGTTGGCAGAACTGCCGACGAAAAAGAGCTGAAAAGCGCCTTCCGCAAACTCGCGATGAAGTATCACCCGGACAAGAATCCCGATGATGCCGAATCTGAAAAGAAGTTCAAGGAAATCAACGAAGCCTATGAAACGCTCAAGGACCCGCAGAAGCGGGCTGCTTACGACCGTTTCGGCCACGCAGCCTTCGAACAGGGTGGCATGGGCAATGCAGGCGGCGGCTTCGGTGGCGGCGGCAGCGGTGGTTTCTCCGATATTTTTGAAGACATTTTTGGCGAGATGATGGGCGGCGGTCGTGCGCGTCGCTCCAGCGGCGGACGCGAGCGCGGTGCCGATCTTCGTTACAATATGGAAATTTCGCTGGAAGAAGCGTTCAGCGGCAGAACGGCGCAGATTCGCGTGCCGACATCCATCACCTGCGACGTCTGTTCCGGTTCTGGCGCAAAGCCCGGCACCCAACCCAAGACCTGCAGCACCTGCCAGGGTTCGGGCCGCGTGCGTGCAGCACAGGGTTTCTTCTCGGTAGAACGTACCTGCCCGACCTGCCACGGTCGCGGCCAGACGATTACCGACCCCTGCACCAAGTGCCATGGTCAGGGCCGTGTAACGGAAGAGCGTTCGCTGTCGGTCAACATTCCAGCCGGTATTGAAGACGGTACCCGGATTCGCCTGCAGGGTGAAGGCGAGGCAGGCATGCGCGGTGGCCCTTCGGGCGACCTCTACATCTTCCTCTCCGTACGGCCACACGAGTTCTTCCAGCGTGACGGCGCCGATCTCTATTGCGCCGTGCCGATCTCCATGACGACCGCAGCGCTTGGCGGCACATTCGATGTGACGACGCTGGACGGCACGAAATCTCGCGTGACGGTGCCTGAAGGTACACAGGCTGGCAAGCAGTTCCGCCTGAAGGGTAAGGGCATGCCTGTGCTGCGGTCCGCGCAGCAGGGCGATCTCTATATCCAGATCCAGATCGAAACACCGCAGAAGCTGACCAAGCGTCAGCGCGAATTGCTGCAGGAATTCCACGAGCTGTCGTCCAAGGATAACAATCCAGAATCCACCGGCTTCTTTGCCCGGATGAAGGAATTCTTCGACGGCTGATACCAGCTGGATTTTTAAAAAGGCCGCGGTTCCTGATGGAAACGCGGCCTTTTTTATGTCCTATCCGGCGAACCCGCCTTCGTCCAAAAAGACTTTTTCCTCCGGCGTGCTTTCACGCAGCAGAATGTCGTTGCGATGCGGGAAGCGTCCGAAGCGTTTGACGATATCGCGATGCTCGACTGCAAACGGAAAATAGCGTTCACCCAAGGGCTCGCACAGCTTGCAGCACAATTCCTGATCTTCCAGGTCTTCGGAATGCATCAGCGGCAGATAGAAGAAGATGCGAAGCTCTGCATCGATGGTCATGTCGTGACCTCGGCGCATGGCCTCATGGCCATAATGGCGGGCAAGCGGGTCGGTGGCATACATATGGGCCGTGCCGCGAAAGCAATTGCGTGGAAACTGATCCAGCAGCAAGAGCAACGCAAGACTGCTCTCATCACCCTCAAGCCAGCCATCGAGTTCACGGCGGGCGGCAGCAAAATGCAAATCCCTGAAACGATCATGGAAGGCAGCGTCGAATTGCGCATCCTTGTCGAACCATTTGTCTGGCCCGGCTTCGTTCCAGAACGCAATGACATCGGATGCGGCAGAGGCTGTTTCGCTCATCTCTGGCTCCCTTAATAGTGCGGTGGTTTGGTGATGGCGGGTGCTTCCAGCGCCTGCTCTTCGAGGCTCAGAAATCGCTCCGTCAGTCGGTCGAGCTTAGCGCGGGTCTGCTCAACGACCTTCCATTGTTCGGCAAGCTGATCGGACAGCTCCTCAATGGCTTTTGCCTGATGCGCCACGGTTTCTTCGAGCGCAATGATACGGTTTTCGCTGGTGTCTGCCATGATCGCCTCCTGTTTTCCGCCCTGCTTTGACAGTTTTATAGCCGACAAACAAGACAAAGGCCGGACATGATGCCCGGCCTTTGAGAGTTTCGTTGTTTCGCTAATCTCAATCTTCTTCCTGAAAGACCTCTTCGCGCTTTTTCTTGACGCTTGGAAGGAAGACGATGACGAGAACTGCCAGCGCAATCAAAAGCAGGGTGGCGCTGATGGGGCGGGTGACGAAGGTGGAGGGGTCACCACGCGACAGGATCATCGCCCGGCGCAGGTTCTCTTCCAGCAGCGGCCCCAGCACGAAACCGAGCAGCAATGGTGCCGGTTCGCAGCGTAGCTTGACCAGCGCATAACCGATGAGCCCGAAGAAGGCGACGGCATAGAGATCATAGACGTTGGAGTTGACGCTGTAGACCCCGATGGCGCAGAACGCCATGATGATGGGGAACAGCACGTAGTAAGGGATGGTCAACAACTTCACCCAGAGCCCGATCAGCGGCAGGTTGAGAACGACCAGCATCAGATTACCGATCCACATGGATGCAATGATGCCCCAGAACAAAGCTGGCTGTTCGACGGCGACATTCGGGCCAGGAACGATGCCCTGAATGATCATGGCACCGATCATCAGCGCCATGACCGGGTTGGCAGGAATGCCAAGCGTCAGAAGAGGAATGAACGAGGTCTGCGCACCGGCATTGTTGGCCGACTCAGGACCAGCCACACCGGCAATAGCGCCGTGGCCGAATTCTTCCGGGTGCTTCGAGACACGCTTTTCGACTGTGTAGGACGCAAAGGCCGCAAGGATCGCACCGCCGCCCGGCAGGATGCCGAGTGCCGAGCCGATGGCCGTGCCGCGCAGCACCGGGCCGATCATCTGCTTGAAATCGTCCTTGCTGGGCAGAAGGCCGCTGACCTTGGCCATCAAGACCGAACGGGTCTTTTCGTTTTCGAGGTTTCTCAAGATTTCGGCAATGCCGAAGACACCGACGGCGACTGCGACGAAGTTCAGGCCATCGGCATATTCCCGGATGCCCAGCGTGAAGCGCGGCGTGCCGCTATAGATATCCGTACCCACCAGCCCGAGCAGCAGACCGAGAACGACCATGGCCAGCGCCTTGATGATGGAGCCATGGGCAAGGGCGATGGAGGAGACGAGGCCGACGACCATCAGCGAGAAATATTCGGCGGCACCGAATTCCAACGCGATGGCCGTTAGAGGCGGTGCGAAGACTGCCACGAGAAAGGTCGAGACCGTACCGGCGAAGAAGGAGCCGATGGCGGCAATGGCCAGTGCGACGCCTGCTTTGCCCTTGCGCGCCATCTGGTAGCCATCGATGGCGGTGACGGCAGAGGACGATTCGCCCGGCATGTTAATGAGGATCGCCGTGGTCGAGCCGCCATATTGCGCGCCGTAATAGATGCCCGCGAGCATGATGAGCGAGGAAACCGGCTCCAGCTGGAAGGTGATCGGCAGCAGCATGGCGATGGTTGCCGTGGCACCGATGCCCGGCAAGACACCGATCAGGGTGCCGAGCAACACGCCAATGAGGCAGAAGAACAGGTTGTGAAGAGATGTGGCGGTGGAAAAACCCAGCGCGAGATTATCAAACAGTTCCATCATGCACCTCAGAAGTTGAGCCAGGGGCCGAAGCGCTGGAAGGGCAGTCCCAGACCGTAATCGAACACGGCCACGGAAAATATGGTGATGCCGATGGACAGCACGACGGCCATCCACGGCTTCATCTTATGAGACGCGAAGGAGGCGATGAGCGCGCTGCAAAACAGGGCTGGAACGAAGCCGAGACCGCGCACCGTCATGCCGAAGAAGATCGGTGCGGGCAGAATGAGAAAGATGCCGCGCCACGCGATGGGCCCCAGCGGTTCGCCCTGGATCTTGCCCGCGCGCACGAAGATGAAGGTGCCAAGCGCCACAAGGATGATGGAGAGCACGAGCGGGAAATAGCCCGGCCCCATGCGAAACGCCGTCCCCAGTTCCAGCCCGTAGGATTGCCAGGCAAAGAAAAGGCCGAGCGCGATGAAAAAGCCGCCACAGATCGCCTCTGTCGCATCGAATGAAATGGATTTCATATGTTGGGTCCCCCGCTGGCGAGTGAAAACCGGCGGCCTGTGACGGCCACCGGTTGAGTGCTTGAAAGAGACTTAGTCGGCGTACTGACCTGCGGCCTCGATCACCGTTTTCCAGCGGGTGATTTCGCCTTCGAGCTTCGCTTTCAGGGCCGCTGGCGTGCCATCGGCATCAGGCGATGGCACTGTGCCGAGCTCGGCAAAGCGGGCTGCGACATTCGGGTCTTTCAGGGCCACCTGAAGCGACTTCGAAAGACGCTCATTGATATCGGCAGGCGTGCCCTTAGGCGTATAAATGCCGTGCCAGACACCGACTTCGAAGCTTGGAAGACCAGCCTCTGCCGCTGTCGGCACGTCGGGCAGCACATCGAGACGCTTGGGTGTCGTCACCGCATAGGCTTTGACGGTTTTGCCCTGAATCTGCTTGGTGGTGTTGGTCGTCTGGTCGCACATGATATCGACCTGTCCGCCCAAGAGATCGGTCATGGCCGGACCCGTGCCCTTGTAAGGCACTGTGACGAGCGGGGTCTGGATGGCGCTCATGAACAGCATGCCGCACAGATGCGAGGCAGCACCGATGCCGGCATTGGCGACAGTGACCGTATCCTTGTTGGCCTTTGCGTATTCGATGAGGCCCTTGAGGTCATTGGTCTCCAGCGTCTTGCGCGACAGAATGGTCATCGGCACTTCGGTGACGAGGCCGACATAATCGAAGGCTTCGAGCGTGTTATAGGCCAGCTTGCGGTAGAGCGTGGCGCTGGTTGCCATGCCGATGTGGTGAAGGAGAACGGTGTAGCCGTCTGGATCGGCAGATGCCACGCGACCAGCACCCAATGTGCCACCGGCACCGCCGACGTTTTCAACGACGATCTGCTGACCAAGGTCTTTCGACATGGATTCAGCGACAAGCCGTGCAACAGTGTCGGTCGGACCGCCTGCGGCGAAGGGCACGACCATGGTGATGTTGCGCTGGGGATAGGTCTGCGCGGATGCGGACGCTGCAAGCAGCGATACGGCAGCAGCAGTCACGACACCCGTGACGGTCTTTAGGATTTTCATCTTTTCCTCCCGATGAATTATGACCTCATCGATCGTCGCACTCCTATTGCGCCGGTCGGGGGTGACGTTATTTGCAATCGCCAACGCGTCGCACGCAATGGTGCGCGTTTCCGGCGAGAGGAAAAGCAACGGTTAAACCCTCGAAATGGGTGGAATCCGAAACATCGGGCAATATCGATGGGTGGAAATCCACCCGTGACTTTAGAGCGAAAGCATCAGGTCAGGTTTTTGAGGTCTTCCTCACCAAAGCCCTGCTTCGTGAGAGCGTGTTTCTGCATCTTTTCATAGAGCGTCTTGCGCGATATTCCCAAGGTCTCATAAACAGCTTTGAGGTTACCTCTGTGGGAGGCGATGGCTCTTGCGAGAACCGACTTTTCAAATTCAGCAACCTTGTCCGCAAGGTTTGCATCACCGGCTTTGAACATCGCTTGCGGTTCCAAAGTGCTGCCATCCAGTCCGAGAACCAGCCGGTCAGCGGCGTTTCTCAGTTCCCGCACATTGCCCGGCCAGTCCTGCATGGATAGCCCGGAAACGATATCCGAGGGCACGTCGATGTCGTCCCTGCCGTAACGCGCTGCCGCCTCGCGTACCAGATGCAGGAACAAAAGCGGTATGTCGGAGCGACGTTGCGCCAGAGACGGTACGTGGACTGTCGCGACATTGAGCCGGTAGAGAAGGTCCTGTCTGAAGCGTCCGGCCAGCGCCTCTTGCGCCAGGTCGGCCTTGCTGGTCGCGATAAATCGAACGTCGAGTTCGATCGTTTCGTTGGAGCCTAGCCGGGTAATGGTTCTTTCCTGCAAAACCCGCAGGAGTTTGCCTTGCATATCAAACGGCATCGAGCCGATTTCATCCAGCAACACCGTACCGCCGCGTGCATGTTCGAACTTGCCGTAACGCGGGCGGAGCGCGCCGGGGAAAGCCCCTGCCTCATGGCCAAACAATTCGCTCTCGATCAGGTGCTGGGGCAGCGCCGCGCAATTGATGGCGACGAAAGGCCGGTCCGCACGGGCGCTGACATCGTGGAGTGCGCGTGCCACCACTTCCTTGCCGGCTCCTGTATCGCCGATGATCAGCGTATCGGCATCCGCAGCACCAATGGCCCGGATGCGGTAGCGCAGATCGACCATGACCTGCGTGCGGCCCGGCAGGCGCGTTTCCAGGTCGTCCCGCTTACCTGCCACGGCACGCAGCCGGCGGTTCTCCAGCACCAGCGAGCGGCGGTCTATGGCACGCTTGATAATGCCTGCGAGGTACTGAACGCTGAAGGGCTTTTCGATGAAGTCATAGGCGCCGTTGCGCATGGCGTTGACGGCAAGCTGCACATCGCCATGGCCGGTCACCAGAATGACGGGGATTTCCGCATCCAGTTCCCGCACCTTTTGCAGCAGCGTCATTCCATCCATGCCAGGCATTCTGATATCGCTGACGATGACACCATCGAAACTGTAGCCAATCAGTTCAAAGACGTGGTCGGCATGGTCGACAGTGACGACGTCGAGACCTGCCAGCTCCAGCGCCTGTGCGGTGGAAAGCCGCAAATCCTCTTCGTCATCGATCAGCAAAACACGCGAGACATTCATTCGGCAGCAATCTCCATCGGCGCTTCCGCGTCCAGTTCAATATCGAAGCGCGCACCACCCTCGGGCAGGTTGGTCACGCTGAGACGTCCGCCGAAATCCTTGACGATATTGTAGGAGATGGACAGCCCGAGGCCCAGGCCCTTGCCCACGCCCTTGGTGGAAAAGAACGGATCGAATATGCGCTCCATGATGGCGGGCGGCACGCCGGGGCCGTGGTCGCGGATCGAGAGAATGACCTTTTCGCACTCCTGCCGTGCCGTGAGATCGATATGGCGATTCTCCAACCCTTCGACGGCATCGGCGGCGTTGGAAATGATATTGACCAAGACCTGCTGGAGCCGCACCGGCCCAGCCTTCACGTAAAGCGGCACCGGACCGAAATCCACGGTCAATCGGGCATCTGCCGCCTTCAGCCGCGCATTGACGATTTCCAACGTATCGCTGACCACCGCATCCAGCGGCACCGGACCGAGCTTTTCGTTCGGCTTGCGCGCGAAGTTGCGCAGATGCTTGCCGATGGCGGCCATGCGGTCGATCAGGACCGAAATGCGTTTGAGATTGTCGCTCGCTTCCTCCACCCGGCCACGCTCTATCAGCAAAGAGGCGCTTTCGGCATAGGTCTTGGCGGCGGCCAGTGGCTGGTTGAACTCATGAGACAGAGCTGCCGACATTTGGCCGAGCGCTGCCAGCTTTCCCGCCTGGATCAAGTCCTTCTGGGTTTTGCGCAGCCGCTTTTCGGTCTGGCGACGTTCGGCAATCTCATGCTTGATATCGCGGTTGACGCGGGCGAGATCGGCGGTGCGTTCTTCCACGCGCCGTTCCAGTTCGGCCTGCGCTTCCGCCTGATGGATCAGCCGGTCGCGCAATCGCTTGCGCCGCTGCAACATGGCGGCAATCAGCGCCATTGCAAGGCAGAGGCACAGAACGATGGCGATCATCGTGGTTTTGACCTGTGTGCGTATGGAGCCGGTATCCATCAGCACATTGACCCTCCATCCGGCGTCGGGCATGTCCTGCGAAAGAGAGATATATTCCCGGTCCTGCTCTCCCTCGCGGATCGTCATCAGATCATGGGCACCGAAGGTGGCGTGCGTCACCGCAAGCTGCCTCAGATTGGCATCCGAATAGCGTCGTGAGCTCTCGGTCTTGGCAATGCGTTCGGGTGTCAGCGGCTGGATGGCGGAATAGAGCCATTCCGGCGTTCCCGTCATGAAGATGATGCCTTCGGGGTCATTGACGAAGATACGGTTCTCGCCATTGCCGAAAGATGCCTCAATGCCTTCGATATCCACCTTGAAGACGATGACGCCCTTGATCTCGCCGTTGAAGAGAATGGGCGAGGCGAAATAATAGCCGCGCTTGTGCGACGTGGTTCCGAGCGCGAAGAATTTCGATTGTTGACCTTTGGCGGCATCCTGAAAATAGGGGCGGTAGCTGAAATTTTGGCCGACGAAGCTCGCCGGACCATCATAATTGCTGGCGGCAATCGTCTCGCCATCCAGCGTCATGATGTAGATATCGGATGATTTCAGCAGATCGTTGATGGATTTCAGGTAGATATTGGCTCGCAATCGCAAAGATTGGTCCTGGGGGTGCGCGACAAGTTCCTCGATATCATCGTGATCCGCCATCAGCGCTGGCAATGGCTCGTAGCGGCTCAAATGCCCGCCGAGCGCAGAGACCGCCAGCCGCAACGTCGTGCCGCCTTGTGCTGCCACCTCGTTGAAGTAGCTTTCGGCAATAAGCTCGCTTCCCCGGGTCAGGGCGACACCGCCAAGACCAAGGCACACAAGCACGATACCGATCCAGCGATACCTCACCGACCTGAAACCCTCCACATGACGGGCTTGATCCAAGCCCGCTCTCCCGGCTTCAAGTCTAAGGGGAGGTGTCAGAATTTCCAAGCGCCATTGGTGGGCGCAAAACCAAAAACAAAAAAGCCGACCCGAAGGCCGGCTTTTCGTAACTTAGAGAAGGCGCAAAAATTATGCGCTTTCCTTCGGCGTCAGAACCTGACGACCACGGTACATGCCTGTCTTCAGGTCGATGTGGTGTGGGCGGCGCAGTTCGCCGGAGTTCTTGTCTTCAACATAGGTTGCGGACTTCAGGCCATCAGCCGAACGACGCATGCCACGCTTGGACGGGCTTGTTTTTCTCTTAGGTACTGCCATTTGTGTAACTCCACTTAAGCGGCGAAACACGGGAACCAGCCAGGACCCAGGCCGAATGTCACATGTTTCTATATCTGAATTTTGGCGCGCTTATACATGCCTCCCGGGGCTTTGACCAGCCCCGGCGTCGATTTTTTCAAGAATGTCCGAATCGCCAAGACAGGTCTTATGCGAAAGCTTTTGACACTGACTATCAGACAGGGTCGAAAACGATCAATTCCTCAAAATGCTTCATATCACTGAATTCACAGAATGCTGGCGGGCGCATTTCCAGAACCGGAACGGCAGACCGCAACTGCTCAAGGCTTTCATCCAGCATTCTTTGCCAGCGCGGCAGGCATCCGGGATCGAACCAGCGCATGATATAGGCGAAGGTGATGTGGAACTCATAGGTCTCGTGGTCGGGATGGCGATAGCCGAAGGCATCAGCAAAGGCATTGCGCCATTCGGCAATCGCCCGGTCATCCCCTGCCGTTGCACCTTTCAATGTCAGGCCCAGCGGTGAGAGGCCGGAAACCTGCATGGCAAAGGCCGGAAGCTGCGGAAAAGCCTGAAGTTTTTCCAGATAGAAATCCGTCATCGCTTCGATGGACGTATCGCCCGGCATCTCCTTTGGCCAATAGGGCCAGCTGCGGCGACGCTCGATGATGCCCTGAAACACCGTCATGTGCAGGCTTGAGGTGGGCGTGAAAGCCAGATGGCTGTGCGCTTCCGGCATATCGAGAAGCTGCTTGCGGGTCTTGATGATCGCGTATTGCGTGCGCGACCCTTCCGCCAGATGACAGACGACCGTGTTTCCCGGCTCATGCAGAAATTCGCCGTTCAGATCATACCGGGTTCCGAGATGACGCGGCGGTGCATCGTTATTGGCGGTGGAAAAGGCGGCGAGCTTCTGTGAAACGAACGGCGCGTGCATGGTGCAAAGGCTCCTTGTAAGCAAGGTAGCCTCCTACTCCCGGCACGCGACACTTCAATGACAGGGCAGCGTCAGTGCGCCTCGTCCCAATTGGCGGCGGCGCGCGCATCCACCTTCAGCGGCACTTTCATGTCGATGGCGGGCATGGCCGCGTTTTCCATGATCGAGACGACGACCGGCAAAGTCTTGTCGATCTCGCTCTCTTCCACCTCGAAGATCAATTCGTCATGCACCTGCAACAGCATGCGTGCAGCAAGCTTGGCCTCTTCCAGAGCCGGTTCGATGCGGATCATGGCGCGGCGGATGATATCTGCCGCAGAGCCCTGAATGGGCGCATTGATGGCGGCGCGTTCATTGAAGGCGCGCACCGAAGGATTGGACGACTTGATTTCCGGGTAGTTGATGCGGCGACCGAAGATGGTTTCGACATAACCCTTGTCGCGTGCGATGGCCTTGGTGTTTTCCATATAGTCGCGGATGCCGGGGAAGCGCTCGAAATACTTCTTGATGTATTCGCCAGCTTCCGAGCGCCCGATGCTAAGCTGGTTGGCCAGACCGAAAGAGGAAATGCCGTAGATAATGCCGAAGTTGATGGCCTTGGCACGGCGGCGCACTTCAGACGGCATGCCTTCAACGGGAACGCCGAACATTTCCGACGCCGTCATGGCGTGAATATCGATGCCGTTTTCAAAGGCGTTTCTCAGCTGCGGAATATCGGCGACATGGGCGAGAACGCGAAGCTCGATCTGGCTGTAGTCGGCAGACAGAAGCTTGTTGCCAGGCGTGGACACAAAGGCCGTACGAATCTTGCGGCCTTCTGCCGTGCGCACCGGAATGTTCTGAAGATTGGGCTCAGACGAGGACAGACGACCGGTGGTGGTCGATGCCAGCGAATAGGAAGTGTGGACCCGCTTCGTATCGGCATGGATATAGCCGGGAAGCGCATCCGTATAGGTGGATTTCAGCTTGGTCAGCTGGCGCCAGTCCACGATCTTGCGCGGCAGTTCGGCACCTTCGGCGGCCAGATCTTCCAGAACCTGCGCCGAGGTGGACCATTGCCCGGTCTTGGTTTTGGAGCCACCCGGAAGCCCCATTCTGCCGAACAGAATATCGCCCAGCTGCTTCGGCGAGCCGATGTTGAACTTTTCGCCTGCAAGCTCGTAAATCTCTTCTTCGAAGGCAGCAGCCTTTTGCGCGAGTTCGCCGGAGAGACGCGACAGGATTTGCCGGTCGACGGTGATGCCGCGCTCTTCCATGCGAGCAAGAACCGGCAGCAGCGGGCGCTCCAGCCGCTCGTAGACGGCGGTCAGACGGTCGGCCACAAGGCGCGGTTTCAGCACCATCCACAAACGCAGCGTGACATCGGCATCTTCGGCGGCATAGGCGGTTGCCTTGTCGATATCGACGAAATCGAAGGTGACGCCCGATTTGCCGGAGCCTGCGACGTCCTTGTAAGCAATCGGCGTGTGGCCGAGCCAGCGTTCGGACAGGGCATCCATGCCGTGCAGGCCTTTGCCCGCTTCCAACACATAGGACATCAGCATCGTATCATCGAAACTCTGCATGGTGATGCCGAGGCGCTTGACCAGCAGATAGTCATATTTCAGGTTTTGTGCGACCTTGAGAACGGCCGGGTCTTCCAAAAGCGCCTTCAACCGATCCAGCGCATCGCGTGCCGGAATCTGGTCGGGCGCAAGCTTGATGCCATCGCTGAACAGATCGCCGCCCGAACCGGTCTTGTGGGAGATCGGCACGTAGGCGGCGATGATCTCCGCGCCTGTCGCATCCTTGCGGTTATTGGCAACCGCCAGCGAAAAGCCGACCAGTTCGGCCTGCATCGGATCGAGCGAGGTGGTTTCCGTATCGAAGGCAACAACGCCGGCTTCCCTGGCCATGGCAACCCAACGATCCAGCTCTTCCACCGTGCGGATGGTCTGATAGGCCGTGATATCGATCTTGGCAGCGGAAAAAATCGCTTCGCGGCTGGAGGCAAGCGCGGCAGGCGTGCTGCCTTCCAGTTTTGAGGCAATGGCCGAGGCGTTTTCGACCGCGCTCTCATCCAGCGATGTGGCCTTGTCGCCTGCGGGCTCTACCGGTGCCCCATCCAGATCGGGACCATGCGCCTGCGCGCCGCGTTCCACCGGAACATTGGCGGCATCGATGACGGCTGCATCAGCGCCGGTGGTTTCGGCCACGCGACGGGTGAGTGTGGTGAATTCCATGGCCTTCAGGAAAGCGATGAGCTTGGGGCCATCCTGCGGCTCCAGCGTCAGCGCATCCAGCGGCAATTCCAGCGGCACGTCGGTTCTGAGCGCCACGAGCTGCCGTGAAAGGCGTGCAAGTTCCGCATTGGCAACAATGTTTTCGCGGCGCTTCTGCTGCTTGATTTCGCCAGCACGTTCCAGCAGCGTATCGAGATCGCCATATTCACCCAGCAACTGCGCCGCCGTCTTCGGGCCGATACCGGGAATGCCGGGAATGTTATCGGTCGAGTCGCCGGTCATGGCTTGCAGGTCGATCATCTTTTCGGGCGCAACGCCCCATTTTTCGATGACATCGGGCACGCCGATCTGCTTGTCCTTCATCGCGTCGTACATATGCACATTGGCGGTGACGAGCTGCATCAGATCCTTGTCGGAAGAGATGATCGTCACATCCGCGCCGATGGCCTCGGCCTGGCGAGCGTAAGTAGCAATGATATCATCCGCCTCAAACCCTTCCGTTTCGATGCAGGGCAGATTGAAGGCGCGGGTGGCGTGGCGGATCAGGCCGAACTGCGGCACCAGATCTTCCGGGGGTGCGGAGCGGTTGGCCTTGTAGAGATCGTAAAGCTCATTGCGAAAGGTTTTCGAAGAATAGTCGAAAATGACGGCAAAATGCGTGGGCGTCACGCCGACATCGGTGTTGCGAGCATCCTTCAACAGCTTCCACAGCATGTTGCAGAAACCGGACACAGCATTGACCGGCAATCCATCCGATTTGCGGTTGAGCGCGGGAATGGCATGGAACGCCCGGAAGATGAAACCGGAGCCGTCTACGAGGAAGAGGTGATCGCCTTTTTTCATGGGAAGCATGGATAGCGCGGGCCTGTGTTGGCGTCCATAGAAAGTTCTTGAAGGATCGGACCAACCCACTATTTCCGGGACGCGCAAGGGCGGGTTCAAACCTCACCATAACGTTACAAATTTGTAATCCGGGCTTCCCTTGAAAAGCCGCATTTGCAGCCTCATTTCTTGGAGGACGGCGACTGATCACGCCGTGTCTGATAGCTGGCTCGTCCCCCGCCGCGTCAGACCGGACAAAGGCCTACCCCCCTCTCCGGGCCTTTGTCCCTCAATATAAACGCCATGGCCGTCCCCTCCCGGCCATGGCGTTTTTTATGGTCTCAACCTACCCTTTTTCCTGCACCGCATGCTTCGCGAAAGCCTCGGTATCTACATAGCATGATATGCAATTGCGGTGACGGTATCGCCGCGCGCCCGGGACGAGAATGAGATGCGTTTTTCGCGAAACGATTCGGCCACCTATCTTGCCGCCCAGCTGGCAAAGACCTTTGCAAAGGCGCTGAACAAGCGCGCCGCCGCACTCGGTTTTTCGCCGGGTCAATTTCCCATATTGCTGGAACTCTGGCACGAAGACGGCCTGACCCAGCGGCAATTGCTGGACCGTGTTGATGTTGAGCAGGCGACGCTCGCTAATACTCTTGCCCGCATGGAGCGTGACGGGCTGATCGAGCGCAAGCCGCACCCCAGAGACCGGCGCGCGCAGATCATCGAACTGACGGAGCGTGGCCGTGAGTTGGAACTGCAAGCGATTTCCGCTTCCAAGGCAACCGATGATGCCATGCTTGGCGGGCTGCTGAAATTCGAGCGGCAGTTGCTGCTGGAATATATGGGCCGCGCCATCGAGGCCGCCAAAGTCTCCGACCAAAAGGCCTGAGGTGATTTTCCGGCTCGAAACCGGACGACCTTTGCTCTATCCTGCGCCAATCTTTGCATGACAGGATCGCGTAATGACAGACATATCCCCCGTTCTCTCGGCGGTTGACGACAATCTCAACGCCAGTCTCGACAGACTTTTCGAACTCGTCCGCCTGAAATCCATCTCGACAGACCCGGCTTACAAGGCCGAATGCCGCAAGGCCGCCGACTGGCTGGTCCGCGATCTGACGAGCATCGGCTTCAAGGCCTCGGTGCGCGACACCGCCGGTCACCCCATGGTCGTTGCCCATCACGATGGCGGGACGCCGGATGCACCGCATGTGCTGTTTTACGGCCATTACGATGTCCAGCCCGTCGACCCCATCGCGCTTTGGGACAACGAGCCCTTCGATCCGGCGTTGAAAGACATCGGCGAAGGCCGGCAGATCATCACCGGTCGCGGCACATCGGATGACAAGGGTCAGCTGATGACCTTCGTCGAAGCCTGCCGTGCCTACAAGCAGGTTCATGGTTCGCTGCCACTGCGCATCACCATTCTGTTCGAAGGTGAAGAGGAATCCGGTTCGCCATCGCTCAAGCCTTTCCTTGATGCCAATGCCGATGAGCTGAAGGCGGATTATGCACTGGTTTGCGACACAAGCATGTGGGACCGCGAAACACCCGCGATTGCTGCTGCACTGCGTGGTCTCGTCGGCGAAGAGATCGTCATCACCGGTGCTGACCGCGACCTTCATTCGGGCCTGTTCGGTGGTGCGGCTGCCAACCCGATCCATATTCTGACGTCCATCCTCGCTGGTCTTCACGACGAGACGGGCCGTATCACGCTGCCGGGCTTCTACGATGGCGTCGAGGAAACCCCGGCCAATATCAAGGCATCCTGGGACAATCTGGGGCGCACCGCCGAATCATTCCTCGGCGAAGTCGGTCTGTCCCTCCCTTCGGGTGAAAAAGGCCGTTCGGTTCTGGAACTGACCTGGGCGCGCCCGACGGCTGAGGTCAACGGCATCGTCGGCGGTTACACCGGCGAAGGTTTCAAGACGGTGATTGCGGCCAAGGCATCCGCCAAGGTGTCTTTCCGTCTGGTCGGCAAACAAGACCCTGCCGCCATCCGAGAAAGCTTCCGCGCCTATGTCCGCTCGAAAATTCCGGCCGACTGCTCGGTGGATTTTCATGAGCACGGCGGCTCACCCGCCATTCAGCTGTCCTATGATTCGCCAGCGCTGACAAAAGCCAAGGGCGCGCTGTCCGATGAGTGGGCCAAGCCCGCTGTAGTCATCGGCATGGGCGGATCGATCCCCATCGTTGGCGATTTCCAGACCATGCTCGGCATGGATTCGCTGATGATCGGCTTCGGTCTGACGGATGACCGCATTCATTCGCCCAACGAGAAGTACGACCTGCAATCGTTCCACAAGGGCATCCGCTCGTGGGTGCGAATTCTCTCTGCGCTGAGCGCCAAGTAACAACAAAAAAGCGCCGCCCGCTTTAGCGAGTGGCGCTTTCGATGACTGTAACAGGTCATGAAAAACAAAAAGGCCGGGCAAGCCCGACCTTTCCTTCCGTTTCAGCAGCAGTGCCAGTACATCCGTGGTCAAGGCGCATAAAACGGTTTGGTGTCTCAGCACGGCGCCAACTTAAGTTGCTGTCGCTCGCGTCTTCCGAAACATGATTGCTCTGCTTTGGTTAATCTTTGGTTAACACACCAGCCGCAACCACGTCGTTTCAAATCTCTTTGTCGGAGACCGCTGAAACACTCATGAACCCTATATCGTGGTGGATAGTGGCCATTACAAGGCCGAGCGCATATTTTTTTAGAATGTCAAAATATAGAAAAGCAAACCGGCAAAGAAAAAGGCCGGGCGAACCCGGCCTTTCCAACTTGCGTCAATTCGGCTCAAGAGCCGACCAAAGCTTCAATTAAGCAGCAACGATGCTGTCTGCGGACATCTTGCCCGAACGGCGGTCCTGAACGAGTTCGTAGGTGATCTTCTGACCATCCTTGAGGCCGTTCAGGCCAGCGCGCTCAACTGCAGAGATGTGAACGAAAACGTCCTGTGCGCCATCATCAGGCTGAATGAAGCCGTAGCCCTTGGTTGCGTTGAACCACTTTACTGTACCAGTCGCCATAACGATGTTCCTTCCGTTGGCAAATTACGTTTGCACTGAAATTCAGCGCGGGTGTTCTCGAATTTGAAGGAAAGATCGTCGTTTGCGTCTAAAAGACGCCGAAGCTCTGGTCGTCAAACAAATATCGATGGCGAAACACCTAAGGTGGTGACGCCGATAAGTCAAGTTTGTTTGGTGAAGAAGCCGAAAAGCGATGCCCCGTATTTTGCCGCCACTATTTCAGTTTCGGCAGCGTTACCCTCGGCTTAGAGCTTTTCACGTCCGAAGACTTCCGATCCTTGATGTGAATTCGGGAAGGCCAAAAACGCAAAAACCCGGCGCGGGAGGAGGTGCGCCGGGTTCTTGAAACTGACTGACAACTGGGAGGAGGAGTGTTGTCAGTCCAATCGGGCGACGCTGGGAGGAGGAGTGCGTCGCTTCGATGGTTTGAAGATACAACAAATTCCCCTGATTAAAACACAAGACATTGCACCACAGCATTGCGCAAAACGCATAACTAGGGTGGTTATGCTTGCCCTCAACTGCATTAACGCCTAAAGATTGCGCATGAGCATCGAATCTGTCCGAAAATATTTCGCCAGCCACGCTCCAGAGATTGACGTTCTGGTTACCGAGGCAAGCTCCGCCACTGTGGCACAGGCCGCAGAAGCCCACAATGTCGATCCGGACCAGATTGCCAAGACGATTTGTCTCAAGGCAGGCGATACGATTCTCCTCCTCGTCACCGCGGGTACCAAGCGGCTCGACAATCGAAAGTTTCGGGATCGATTCGCGACCAAGCCCCGGATGCTGGGTGGCGACGATGTGGTAGCCGTCACCGGTCATCCCATTGGGGGTGTCTGCCCCTTCGGCCTGCCCTCCCGTCTGCCTGTTTACCTTGACTTATCACTGAGAAATTATGTCGAGGTTCTGCCAGCAGCTGGCGCGACCAACGCCGCCGTGCGCATTGCGCCGGACCATATGGCCACGTTGACGGGTGCGGAATGGGTGGACGTTTGCCAGTGACGGCAACGTGAAGTTTACGTTCTTTAACCCCACCTTAAATCGCCGCATTTAAGCTTCATCGGGAAGAAACGATGACCAGGAGCAGCGAATAGCGCCGCCAAACATCATGGAGCGATTTCCCGAAGATGGCAGGTAATGGCAAATCACGCCAGCGCGTAGAACCTTCTTTCGGGGATTTTCACGAATCCGGCGATGACCTGCGTCTTGACGAGACCGACCGGATTACCGGCACCAAGGGTGGCAGTAAAAAATCTGCCAGTTTCGACGATCCCAAACCGCAAAAACGTGAGCGCAGCCGCAAGCAGGCAACGACGAAACGTTCGTCGCGCAGGGAAAGCGGTGGCGGCATCATCGGCTTTATCCGCTCCTGCATTTACTGGTGCGTCGTGCTGGGCATCTGGGGCGGCATCGGCGTTGCTGGTATCGTCTTCTATTATGCCGCGCGCATGCCGAGCGCCAGCACATGGTCGATCCCCGAACGCCCACCCAATCTGAAAATCGTTGCCGTCGATGGCTCGGTGCTTGCCAATCGCGGCACCACAGGTGGCGAGGCGCTGTCGCTTGAGGATATGTCGCCCTACCTTCCGCAGGCCGTCATGGCCATCGAGGACCGGCGTTTCTATTCGCATTTCGGTATCGATCCGCTGGGTCTTGCCCGCGCCATCGTCACCAATATCGTCAGTGGCCGCACCGTTCAGGGTGGCTCGACGCTGACGCAGCAGCTGGCGAAAAATCTGTTCCTGTCTCCCGACAGGACGCTGGAGCGCAAGATTCAGGAAGTGCTGCTGTCGTTCTGGCTGGAGCAGAAATACACCAAGGACCAGATTCTGGCGATGTATCTGAACCGCGTCTATTTCGGTTCAAACGCTTATGGCGTCGAAGCGGCATCGCAGCGCTATTTCAACAAGTCTGCCCGTGACGTCAATCTGGGCGAAGCGGCCCTGCTGGCTGGTCTGCTGAAGGCCCCTTCGCGTCTTTCGCCGGCGCGCGATCCGCAGGCTGCCGAAGAGCGCGCGCAGGTCGTTCTCCAGTCGATGCGTGATGTCGGTTTCATCACCGAGGATGAAATCAAGACGGCCATGTCGCAGCCGCCGACAAAGGCGAAACGTTTCTGGTCGGGTGCCGAACATTACGCCGCCGATATGGTGCTGGACGAGGTTCGCGGCCTGATCGGCGATGTGAAGCAGGATCTGGTGGTCGACACAACCATTGACCTCGATCTGGAAAAAGAAGCCGAAAAGGCGCTTTCCGATGTGCTGAAAAGCGAAGGTAAAAAGCTCGGCGCTTCGCAGGCCGCCTTGGCTTCCATCGATGGGACGGGTGCCATTCGCGCCGTTGTCGGCGGGGCGGATTATGCTGAAAGCCAGTTCAACCGCGCGTCCAGAGCAAAACGCCAGCCCGGCTCAGCCTTCAAGCCCTTCGTTTATATCGCCGCGCTGGAAAATGGGCTGACGCCGAATTCCATCCGCAACGATGCGCCGGTCAAGATCGGCAAGTGGACGCCTGAGAATTACGACCAGAAATATCGCGGCGAAGTCACGCTTGCGACGGCGCTTGCCAATTCGCTGAACACGATTGCCGCCCAACTCGTGATGGAGGTCGGCCCCGACAAAGTGACGCAGGTGGCACACCGCATGGGCATCGAATCGGATTTGCAGGCCAATGCCTCGATTGCGCTTGGCACGTCGGAAGTCTCGCTTCTGGAACTGACCTCGGCCTATGCGCCGATGATGAATGGCGGCTTCAAGGCGACGCCGCATATCGTCAAGCGCATTACCGACGCCGAAGGCAAGGTTCTGTACGAAAACAAATACGACAATCCGCCCCGCGTGCTGAGTGAATCGATTGCCGCGACCATGAACAGCATGCTGACCGGCGTCATCAATGAGGGTACGGGCAAGGCCGCACGGCTGAAGGGCTGGCAGGCGGCGGGCAAGTCCGGCACCACCCAGTCTTTCCGCGATGCCCTTTTTGTCGGCTACACCAGCACGCTGACGACGGGCGTTTGGTTCGGCAATGACGATGGCACGTCGATGAAGAAGGTCACCGGCGGCGGCCTGCCTGCCAAGGCGTGGAAAGAATTTATGACCGCTGCTCATTCCGGCCTGACACCGTCTCCGCTCTTCGGTCTCGGCGCTTATGGTGCCCCTGAAATTGGCCAACCCATGACCGACTCACCCACCGCCCTGCCCCAGTCGCTCAGCGATCTCATCTCCAATGCCCTGGGCGGAAAAGAAGCGCCGGTACCGCCGAATTATCCGGCAGCACCCGTCGGGCGCGACCAGACAGCATCCAATCCCGCTTACCCGCCTGCCGATGTTCCGGCTCAGCAATTTCCGCAGCAGCAATATGGCGGCGGTCCGATTCCGCCTGCCGATATCGGCGGTGGCCAGCCACAGCAGCGTCAAGCTGCGCCGAAACAAACGACCTTGTTCGACATCTTGATGGGCAATTGATCCGGTTCAGCCCCTATCCGCAACAGCAAAAAGCCCGGTGAAAACCGGGCTTTGACTGCATGACGGTGATTCTTCCGAGGAGATTTAGGCGACAGCCCTTGCAAGCGCGCACCGCGCCCAAAGCTGGTGAAGCGCACTGACCAGCTGCTCCATATCCGCATCGCTGTGCAACGGGGTCGGTGTGATGCGCAGGCGTTCCGTCTTGCGGGGTACGGTCGGATAGTTGATCGGCTGCACATAGACGCCGTGGTCATCCAGCAGGATGTCGGAAATCCATTTACACTTGGCCGCATCGCCAACCATCACAGGCACGATGTGACTTGGATTGTGGATATGCGGAATGCCGCTCTTGTCCAGCAAGGCACGCAAGGTGCGCACGCGCTCCTGATGACGAACGCGCTCGAACGGACTTGCCTTCAAATGCTGGATGGAGGCAACGGCACCGGCTGCCAGCGACGGTGGCAATGCTGTCGTGAAGATGAAACCGGATGCAAAGGAGCGAATGAAGTCGCACAGGGCTTCGGATGCGGCAATATAACCGCCCATCACACCAAAGGCCTTGCCCAATGTGCCTTCGATGATCGTCACGCGATCCATCAGACCTTCGCGCTCGGCAATGCCGCCGCCGCGTGGTCCGTACATGCCGACGGCATGCACTTCATCAAGATAGGTCATTGCGCCGTATTGATCGGCAAGATCGCAGATTTCCTTGATGGGCGCGATATCGCCATCCATCGAATAGACCGATTCGAAGGCGATCAGCTTCGGCGCTGCCGGATCGGCGGCCTTCAGCTTTGCTTCCAGGTCTTCGAGATCATTGTGCTTCCAGATGGCCTTCTCGCAGCGACCGTAACGAATGCCCTCGATCATCGAGGCATGGTTCAGCGCATCGGAGAAAATGATCAGGCCGGGAATTTTCTGGCCGAGTGTGCCGAGCGTTGCCCAGTTGGAAATATAACCGGACGTGAAAATCAGCGCCGATTCCTTGCCATGAAGATCGGCAAGTTCACGCTCCAGCGCGACATGGTGATGGTTGGTGCCAGAAATATTCCGGGTGCCTCCCGCACCCGCGCCACAGTGGTCAATGGCCGCCTTCATGGCCTCGATCACCTTGGGGTTCTGTCCCATGCCGAGATAGTCGTTGGAGCACCAGACGGTAACGTCCCGCTTCTCGCCATTTTCCGTGTAACGGGTCGCGCGCGGGAAATTCCCCTGCTGTCGCTCAAGATCGGCGAATACGCGATAACGACCTTCCGAATGCAAGCTATCCAGCTCGGTCTTGAAGTATGCCTCGAAGTCCATTCCATGCTCCAGAATTCTTGTCGTCGTTGTCGGCCCACCTCCCTGAGCCGTCAACCCCTTTGGCGCGGTTTGTCTGAAACTGCGTCAATTCGTCTCCAGTTTTGAACCATTCCAAGGAACACTTATAAGAGATTTGCCAAAGCGCAAAATTGATTCACATCAAACAGCGAAAGGAAATGGAACTTTTCCTTTCTCACCTCGTTCAGTAGGGCACAATCGATTTGGGCCGGGAGCATAGCCTGACTAAGGGAGGCTTCCATAAACACATTCGACTTGTTAGATATCTGTTGCGGTCGGAGGTAGCAGTCGCCGCAGATAACCTATGGGACGCCTACCAAGAGCCATAGAGCTCGTATGTAACGTTGGAGAGAGTTCATGAAAAAGGCTATTATTTTCGCCGTAATCGGTTTGACGCTGGCAGGCTGCACACAGACTGAAAAGGGTGCAGGCACTGGCGCAGTCGTAGGTGGTATTGCAGGCGCAGCCATCACCGGCAACGTACGCGGCGCAGCCGTTGGCGCAGCGCTGGGTGGCGTAACGGGTGCCCTCATCGGCAACGCTTCCGAGCCAGGCTATTGCTACTATCGCGACCAGTACGGTCAGCGTTACACGGCACGTTGCCGCTAACAGCTATACTTTGGTACACGAGAAAGCCCCGGTTCGCCGGGGCTTTTGCGTTTGCGATGTTAAAAAACGCTTTTCCGGGTACCAATCTGCCCTTTTATGATTAAACTGGCATATTAACGGACGGGAAACCGGTGGGGCCGATAATAAATGCTCAACCATAAAGTAGCATATGCCAGCAAGACGGACTGACCCAAAGAAGAGTATTGCGTTCTGGAAGGCCAGCACCGCCATGGCGGTCGCGGCATCCATATCGCTATATCCGGGATTTGCGACACAGGCCTTTGCGCTCAAAATCTTCGGCATCAATATTTTCGGGTCGGACAAGGAAGAGGATCAGGTTCTCGACCCCGTCAAGTTCACGATCACCCTCAACGCCCCTGAAGCCGACAAGAAGCTCAAGCAGAGCCTCGAAAACAGTTCGCTGCTGGCCTCGGAACCGGACAAGCCAGCCTCGGGCGATCTCGGCCTTCTCATCCGGGCGCGTGACGACCGGGAGCGGCTGATTGCAGCGCTCTATGAAAACGCCCGTTATGGCGGCACCGTCAAGATTACCGTTGCCGGGCAGGACATCGATTCCATTCCGCCCAACCCGTCCTTTGATCATTCGAACCCGGTTCCCGTCGTGATCGACGTGATGCCCGGCCCGGTCTTCACGCTTGGAAGCGTCAAGCTGGAAGGCGATGTGGCCGGACGCGACCTCGAAAAATACGGGCTGGTCGCGGGCGGCGATGCCGGTTCTCTCGCAATCATCCGCGCTGGCAACAAGCTGATCGATGATTTGAAGGCTGAAGGACGCCCGCTCGCGGAACTGACCAAGCGCGAAGCGGTTGCCAATCACGCCAACAATACGGTTGATCTGACGCTGTCGGCCAAAGGCGGGCCTGTTGCGCCGCTGGGTGCGGTTGCCGTCAAAGGCCAGCGCACCGTCGATCAGGATTTCATCCGGCGCTATTCCCGCCTGAATGGCGGCGAACCCTATTCGCCTGAGAAGCTGCGCAAGGCCTCAGACCGGCTACGCAAACTCGGCGTCTTCTCCAGCATCACCATCAAGGAGGCGAGCGCGCTTGCGCCGAATGGCAGCATTCCGCTCACCATCGAAGTGTCGGAAGGCAAGCACCGCTATCTTGGCGTCGGAGCGCAATATTCGACCACTGAGGGCATCGGTCTTCAGGGCTATTGGGGCCATCGCAATCTGTTTGGAAAAGCAGAATCCCTGCGTATCGAAGGCGCTGTCTCGCGACTTGGCGAAGCCTCGAATGTTCAGGACATGGATTATTCCGCAGGAATCATCTTCACCAAGCCGGGCGTCTTCAATCCTGCCACCACCTTTACGGCAAGCCTGAAGGCCAAGACCGAGCATCCCGATACGTACGATGCGCGATCTGTGACCGGCTATGGCGGCTTTTCCTATGAGTTCAACGATTACGATACCGCATCCGCTGGGCTTGAGGTCGAGTTTACCGATACGGACGATGCCTTCGGCAACAACCAGTATCTGACCACTTCGATCCCGCTGGAATTCGTGCGTGACATGCGTGACGACAAGCTGAACCCGACAGAAGGTTTCCGCGCCTCGGTCTCCGCAAAGCCGAGCTATGAAGCGCTGAACGGCACGTTCTTCTCGAGTTTCGAAGGCTCGACCACCGGTTATAAAGGGCTCGGCTCCGATGATCAGGTCGTGCTTGCTGGCAAGATCGCAGGTGGCGTGCTGATCGGTGCAAGCGCGCTGGAAGACGTTCCGGCAACGCGGCGTTTCTACGCCGGTGGCGGCGGCTCCGTTCGCGGTTACAGCTATCAGGAAATCTCGCCTTACAACGACGCCAACGAGGCGACCGGTGGCCGCTCCTATGTCGTCACCTCGCTCGAAGCGCGGTTCAAGGTCACGGAAACCATCGGCCTCGTTCCCTTCGTCGATGCAGGCATCGTATCGTCCAAGATCACCCCGGATTTTTCCGATATTCGCGCCGGGGCCGGTATCGGGCTTCGCTATGCGACGCCTTTCGGGCCCTTGCGTCTTGATGTGGCCATGCCGCTCCAGAAATATGAGGGCGGAAGCAGCTTTGGCATTTATGCCGGCATCGGACAGGCGTTCTGATAAAACAGCGTCCAGAACCAAACAGCAAAGTGTAGATTGCCTTTGATGACCGCATTGATTCGATTGTTGACATGGATCATCTACGTTGCCCTTGGTGCCGTGGCGCTGGTGATTGTGGCTGTGCTGTTCATCGGCTTTACGACGACCGGATCGCAATTCGCAGCCCGGCAAATCTCGTCGCTCATCTCCACACCCGACCAGACGATTGAACTCTCTGCCCCCTCCGGGCTTCTGACGGGTGATCTGCGCCTTGCCAATGTGACCCTCTCCGACCGCGAAGGCCCCTATGCGCGCCTGGGCGGTATCGAGGTGGACTGGAAGCCTTCCACGCTCCTGAAAGGGACGTTCCATGCCGAGCGCGTTGCGGCTGCAAGCGTAGATGTCGATAGAGCGCCGCTGCCATCGACCGAACCTGCGCAACCAAGCTCCGGAGGCTTTTCGCTGCCTGTTAATGTCACTATCGACGATCTCATGCTGCCGGATATCCGGCTGGGTGAGAAGCTGGCGGGACGCGCTTTTGAACTTGCTGCAGAAGGCAGCGGCACCGCAACGAACAGCACGATTGCACTGTCGCTTTCAGCCAACCGCAAGGATGAACCGCAGGCACAGGTGAAGGCGGACATCGCTTTTGTGCCGAACGAGAACGTCCTGAAACTCGACGCGTCCCTCAGCGAGCCGCAGGGTGGGTTGCTGGCGACGCTGTTGCGCTTGCCGAATGCTCCTGCCGTTGCCCTGACCGTCAACGGCGAAGGTGCGCTGTCCGACTGGACCGGCAAGCTGAACGGTGCCGTTGCCGGCAATCAGGTTCTGGACCTTACCGGCCGCCGTCAACTGGCGGCTGACGGCACGCGCCGGATCGAACTTCACGGCGGCGGCCAGCCCGATATGCTACTGCCTCCGCTGGTGCGCCAGATTTTCGAAGGTCAGACGAAGCTCGATCTTGCGGCCAGCATTGCGCCCGAAGGCCGCATCACGGTTGAAAGCGGCAATCTGGAAACCGGTAAGCTGCTGCTAACCGCATCGGGTACGCTCGATCAGCAGGGCCAGAACGATCTATCGGCCAATCTGATCGGCACGAATGGTCCCGTCGATATTCGTATACCTTTGGAAGGCGGCGATATCAGCGCGCTGGTCAATGGCGTTGATCTCTCCCTCAGAGGCAATGCCAGTGCCGCACGGCTGAATATGAGTGCCTCGCTGCGGTCTTTGACCGCGCCGCAAGGAAAGCTGGATGACCTCAAGCTTTCCGCCGTCAGCGATGATCTCAATCTTGCAAGCCAGACCGGCACGGTCAAAACCTCCGTCAGCATCGCCCAGTCGGCTTTAACATCGCCGGACCTCGAAAGAGCCATCAGGGCGCCGCTGACGCTGAACGCGCCTTTGCGCATTTCACCGCAAACCATCGCATTCGAAGGCGCGACACTGGAAAGCGCCAGTATCGGCGGCACCGGCAGCGGCACATATGATCTCTCGGCAAAGACGGTTGCCTCCAATCTTCGCCTCTTCGTGCTGCCAGCCGTTCTGCCGCCTGCGCTGGCTGAAAAATTCGATACGACGATTGCCATCGATGCCTATGTGAACAGTACGATTGGCGGGGCCACACGCGTTGAAAATCTCGTGGTCAAATCCGGCACCATCGAAGCCAATGGCGACGTTTCTCTGGATAATGGCAATGTGGTCGCAAAGCTTGGCGGTCGTCTGCCAGCACTGGAAAAACTGACGCCGCAGGCGGCAGGCCAGTTGGGCTTTTCACTGGAAGCCAATGGTCCGCTGACAGCTGCCGATTTTCAGATCAGCCTCAATTCGGCCAAGGCGACGCTGGCGGGCCGCGCGCTCGAAGCGTTGAAACTCTCGGCAACCGGCACGGCCGATCTCAACGCACCGCAGGCGCAGTTGCAGGCGAGCGGCACGCTGGATGGTCAGGTCATCGACGCCTCGGGCCAACTCATTCAGGGCGAGAACGGGACGACCGTGCCAGAACTGAATGTGAAGGTGGGCCGCAATGTCCTGACCGGCAATCTGCAATTCACGCCGCAATTCCTGCCGACTGGAAACCTGTCCTTTGATTTCCCCGATCTCTCTTTGCTTGCAGCGCTCGCCGCACAGCAGGCCAATGGCGATGTTAAGGGTGACGTGGTTCTTTCCAATGCGGATGGGAAAATAGCTGCCACCATCCGCGCCACAGGCGGCACCATTGCGCAGGGAACGACGAGAATTTCCAAGCTCGCCGCCGATCTCAAGATCGATGATCTTCTGGCGCTGGCTGCCAATGGCAAAGTCACGGCTGAAACCATCAATGCCGGCGCTGTCGCCATTTCCGGGCTAGACCTCGACATCAACCATTCCGGTACGGCAACCACTTTCGACCTCAATGCCCGCTACGACAACGCGCCGCTGACCTTCAAGGGCAGCGCCGACACTGGCTCTGGCCCAATGACTGTCAAGCTGGATGCGCTCTCTGCCACGCCGCGTGGCATTCCGGTCAAGCTTGCTCAGCCAACGACCATCGCCGTCAATAATGGTACCGTCCGCATTGCCGGGCTCGTCATCCAGACCGGTAACGGCCGTGTGGAGGTAAATGGCACTGCCGGTTCGACGCTCGATCTCAATGCCAATATCCGTGCCCTGCCCGCCAATCTGGCCAACGCCTTTTCACCGGGCCTCGATGCTGCCGGGACGATTTCCGGCACGGTGGCGGCCAAGGGTGCTGCTTCCGATCCCTCCGTCGATTACGACCTGACATGGTCCGATGCGGCGGTGAGCCAGACCCGCGCCGCCGGTCTTGGGGCTCTTGGCATCAAGGCCAATGGACGTTTTGCCGGTGGTACGCTGCGTCTGGATACCAATGTCACCGGTCAAGGCGGCCTCACCCTTTCCGGCGGCGGCACGTTGGGCATCAGTGGCAATCGTCCGCTGTCGATGGCGTTCAAGGGATCGCTACCCTTTGGGGCCGTGGCGGCGCAGACAGCCGCACAGGGCTTCGATGTTCAGGGCACGGCGGCAATCGATGTCAAAATCGACGGCACGGCCAGCGCGCCCATCATTACCGGCGGCATCACCACCGACGGCACGCGCGTGACGGATGTGCGCCGGAATCTGACCATCAACAATCTGGGTGCGACGATCGGTTTCGAGCGTGACCGGGCGACGATCTCGCGGCTGACAGGTCGGCTGGCTGGTGGCGGAACGATTTCGGGCACCGGTTCCATCGGCATTGCACCAGCGGCAGGTTTTCCCGCCGACCTCACCATCACGCTCAACCGCGCCGCCTATAATGACGGCACGCTGTTTACTACCAATGCCAGCGGCACGCTGACCTTGAAGGGACCGGTTTTGAATTCGCCGGTGCTGGGCGGCACAATTACGCTGGAAAAAAGCGCGATTACCATTCCAGAGCGCCTGCCCGCTTCGCTGTCGCAGATCGATGTGAAGCATAAGAATGCGCCGCCTGCGGTGCGGGCTCAGGACCGCAAGCTCAATGCTGACAAGGGCGGCAGCGGTAGCTCGTCCACCATTGCGCTTGACCTCCAAATCAATGCGCCGAGTGGTATCTTCGTGCGTGGTCGCGGTATCGACGCTGAATTGACTGGCAGCCTGACCGTGCGCGGCACCGCTGCCGACCCGCAGGTTTCCGGCGGCTTCGAAATGAAACGTGGGCGACTGGAAATTCTGACCCGTCGTCTCGATTTCACCACCGGCGATATTACCTTCGGCGGCGGGCTGGTGCCTGTGCTTAACATGGCGGCGGAATCGACGGCAGGCTCCACCACGGTCACGGTGTCAGTCACCGGAAATGCCAACGACCCGGCCTTTGCCTTCACCTCTTCGCCGGCTTTGCCGCAGGACGAGGTGATGGCGCAGCTGATTTTCGGCCAGTCCATGTCCAAGCTTTCCGCCCTGCAGATCGCCCGGCTGGCGGATGCCGCGGGCCAGCTGGCGGGCGGGCGCTCGACATCGCTGTTCGACAGTCTTCGCAGCAATCTCGGCATCGATGATCTGGATATTTCGACGGATTCCGAGGGGCAGGCGCGTGTGTCTGCCGGTAAATATCTGAACGATCGGACCTATCTGGAGCTTGAACAGAGCGGCAGCTCCGGTGCCAAGGCCATCATCAATCTGGATGTCGGCAAGGGCGTGAAGCTGCGCGGCGAAGCGGGTGGCGATGGAGAAGGTGCCGCGGGCATTTTCTACGAAAAAGAGTATTGAAGGTTGTTATTATAAAAGAATAATTCAACTTCTCGCAAACCGCTTTAATCAAATTTAAACGGACTGCCGGTTCAGATATTTTTAAACATGATATTGTAGATGAATTGTTGTTGCCTTGAACAGTCCGACGACTGTTCACGTCCGCGCGCAACAGCAAAGCCGTATGGGCTCCCTAAAGAAGCCCAGCGCCACGGAGTTTCATCCACATGCTCTCTCTTCTTGGAACGCATGCAAAAGCTGTTCTCACCGCATTGGGACGCTCCCAGGCGATGATCGAATTCGATACGAGCGGAAAAATTCTGTCCGCCAATGAAAACTTCTGCCGCGCCATGGGTTACAGCGCCGAGCAGATCGTTGGCAAACATCACAGCATGTTTTGCGAGCCTGCCTATGCACAGAGCGCAGACTACCGCACCTTCTGGAAAAATCTTGGTGAAGGCAAATCCGACGCCCGCCAATATAAGCGCATTGCCAATGGTGGACGCGAAGTCTGGATACAAGCGTCCTATAATCCGATCGTCCTTGGTGGCAAGGTCAAGAGCATCGTCAAGCTTGCGACTGTCATTACCGAAGACAAGGCCAAGTCTGCTGAAGATTCTGGAAAGCTCGCAGCCCTCTCGCGTGCCCAGGCGGTGATCGAATTCACCACTTCGGGCGAGATCATCACTGCCAATGAAAACTTCCTGACCTGTCTGGGATACGGCCTGCATGAAATTCGCGGCCAGCATCACCGCATGTTCTGCGATGACCAATTCCGCAACAGTCCTGATTATGCCGAGTTCTGGCGCAAGCTTGCAGCGGGCGAATTCATTTCGGCTGAATTCAAGCGTATCGGCAAGGGTGGCAAGGAAGTCTGGATTCAGGCCTCCTACAATCCCATCATGGATCAGGATGGCAGGGTCTTCAAAGTCGTGAAATTCGCAACCGACGTAACCGAGCGTGTGCGCGCCGTGGACGAGTTGGCCCACAGCCTGACGGCGCTCGCCAATGGCGACCTCACTGTGACCATTGAGAAACCTTTCATACCGACGCTGGAAAAGGTCCGGCAAGACCTGAACAGCTCGCTGGAAAAACTGCAGGGCGCCATGCGCAATGTCGCGGAAAGCGCTGGCGGTATCGCAACCGGCTCGCGCGAAGTCAGCGACGCCTCCGATAATCTGGCCAAGCGAACCGAACAGCAGGCCGCAGCAGTGGAGGAAACCTCCGCAGCCCTCAATGAAATCACCAGAACCGTCGCCCAGAACACCGTACGGGCAGAACAGTCTGGTGAGCTTGTGGCAAAGACGAAAGCCGGGGCTGAACATTCCGGTGCCGTCGTCGGCAAGGCGATCGAGGCCATGGGCCGTATCTCGCAATCCTCCAACGAGATCGGCAATATCATCAGCGTGATCGATGACATTGCGTTCCAGACCAATCTTCTGGCCCTGAATGCCGGTGTCGAGGCCGCGCGTGCGGGTGAGGCAGGCAAGGGCTTTGCCGTCGTGGCACAGGAGGTGCGGGAACTCGCGCAGCGTTCCGCCCAGGCCGCCAAGGAAATCAAAACGCTGATCAACACTTCCGCACAGCAGGTGAAGGAGGGTGTCGAACTGGTGGGTGAAACCGGCAAGGCGCTCGACACGATCGTTTCGCAGGTAGCGGACATCAACACCAATGTCGTTGCCATTGTCGAGACCGCGCGCGAACAGGCCAGCGGGCTGAAAGAAATCAATCACGCTGTGGAAGCCATGGACACCAACACGCAGCAGAACGCTGCCATGGTGGAAGAAACCACGGCTGCCAGTCACAGCCTTGCGCATGAAGCCGATGTCCTGCGAAATTTGTTAACGCAGTTTAGATTTAAGAAACAATCTTCTGCTACGAATCATCGGATGAAGCCGGAAGAACATGTTCCGGTTGTTCGTACACCAGGCAGGATGCCAAAGTCCGGATACGCAAGCGTCGGTGCGCTCGCACTAGCCCAGAACAAGGATTGGGAAGAATTCTGATGGTTACGATTAATTCTACGAACTTCGGTGGCGACACTCTCGAAATCATCGCGTTTCGTCTTCACGATCAGGAGTTCTGCGTCAAAACGACCACGATCCGCGAAATTCGCGGCTGGGCTCCGTCCACACCTCTCCCACACGCGCCCAAGGATGTCATCGGTGTGATGAACCTTCGCGGCTCGGTTATTCCGATCATCGACCTTGCTTACAAGCTTGGCATGAAGAGCACGGTTGCCAATGAGCGCAGCGCCATCGTCGTGGCTGAAGTCCACAACATGGTCATCGGTATGCTGGTCGACCGCGTATCGGACATTCTGACGATCCCGGCAAGCCAGGTGCAGCCGGTGCCGGAAGTATCCGCATCCTTCGACAAGTCCTTCTCTGAAGGCATCATTGCCAACGAGCATGGCATGATCTGCTTCCTGAACCTCGCCAAGATGTTCAAGGGTGCCGATCTAGAAGACATGGCCGCTTAAGCGCCTGCCATCTAACAGACCTTTTCTATCGACAACGCCGTCTGGAAAACCCAGGCGGCGTTTTTCGTTGTGCGCAGCGACAAGAATTGCAGCTTAAACCGGATGCAACTTTAAGAAAAACTGTCGTCTTCTACAGGGTGAAACCCGATTTATTCTTAATTAGAACTTGAGCAAAATTTTATACTCCGCGTCAACTCCCTATTAATATTAATGATGCCTAATACAATTATAGAATGAAAAATGCGCATGCCTGATCAACACCCCTTCATTAAACGCGCGCGACAATGAGCAACGCACTGCCGCGGCATTTTCAGCTTACCTGGAGACACTATGCTTTGGCTGGGAAAGAATGCGGACAACAAACACCTGCTGGAGGCCCTCTCGGCCTCACAGGCCATGATCGAATTCGATCTGACGGGTAATATTCTCAACGCTAACGCGAATTTCTGCGCGGCGCTGGGTTATTCACTGTCGGAAATCGTGGGAAAGCACCATCGCATCTTCTGCGATAGTGACTACACCAATTCTCCAGCCTATGCGGAGTTTTGGAAAAGCCTCGGCAGCGGCAAGTTCGATGCCCGCGAATACAAGCGTATTCGTAAAGACGGCAGCGCAATCTGGATCGAAGCCTCCTACAATCCAATCTGCCGCGGCGGCAAGCCCTACAAGGTTGTGAAGGTCGCGACCGACATTACCGCAAAGAAGGTGAAAGCCGACGAGGACAACGGCGCGCTTGCAGCCCTCTCCCGTTCGCAGGCCGTCATCGAATTCACGCCAACAGGTGAAATCCTCACCGCCAATGACAATTTCTGCAAGACGCTGAACTATAGCCTGAGCGAAATCGCCGGCAGACATCACCGCCTGTTCTGCGAGCCATCCTATGCCGCCTCCAACGGTTATGCCGAATTCTGGAAACGACTGGCAGCGGGCGAGTTCATTTCCGACGAATTCGTGCGCTTTGGCAAGAACGGCAAGGAAGTCTGGATACAGGCCGCCTATAACCCGATTTTGAACGACAAGGGACAGGTCGTCAAAGTCGTCAAATTCGCCACCGACGTGACACCGCGCATGAGTGCGATTTCGACACTGGGCAATGCGCTGCGTCAACTGGCGGAAGGGGAGCTGCGCCAGCATCTCGACACGCCTTTCGTTCCGAGCATGGAAAAGCTACGCGCCGATTTCAACGAGGTGATCGAAAAGCTGCGGGCCACCATGCAGACCGTGGCACAGAATTCCTCCACCATCGCATCCGGTTCCGCCGAAATCCGCGTTGCAGCCGATCAGCTTGCCCGCAGAACCGAGCAGCAGGCGGCATCGCTGGAAGAAAGTGCGGCAGCGCTTGAACAGATCACCACCACGGTGAAGGACTCCAGCCGCCGCGCCGATGAGGCCGGCAAGCTTGTCGGTTCCACCAAGGAAAGTGCGGAAGTCTCCGGCGAAATCGTTCACCGCGCCATCGGTGCCATGGATCAGATTTCCAAGTCTTCGGGCGAGATCACCAACATCATCGGCGTTATCGACGACATCGCCTTCCAGACAAACCTTCTGGCGCTGAATGCCGGTGTGGAAGCGGCGCGCGCCGGTGAAGCAGGTAAGGGCTTTGCGGTGGTGGCGCAGGAAGTGCGCGAACTTGCACAGCGCTCGGCAAGTGCGGCAAAGGAAATCAAGCAGCTGATCAACACGTCGCGGCAGCATGTGGCGAATGGTGTCGATCTCGTCGGCCAGACGGGCGATGCCTTGAAACAGATCGCCTCACAGGTCGGCCTGATTGACGTCAACGTCTGCGCAATCGTCGAGGCATCGAAAGAACAGGCCACGGGTCTCGCAGAAATCAACGATGCCGTGAACCTGATGGATCAGGCGACCCAGAAGAATGCGGCCATGGTGGAAGAAACCACGGCAGCCAGCCATGGGCTGGCGCGTGAAGCGGAGAGCCTGCGTCAACTGCTGACCCAGTTTAATGTCGGCAACACGCCATCGCAGGCAGCACCAGCCATATCAGAGGCGACCTATGAAGCCCCTCCGGTTCAAAGAATGGCAGCATCTGGACGCCAGGGCGCTGCTGTGGCCAAGTGGTCGGAATTCTAAAGCAACAATCTCCGGGCAATAAAAAAGCGGCACACATGCCGCTGCCTTCAAAGATTGAGACAAAGGATAAAGCCCGGCTTTTGGCCGGGCTTTTCAATCTCATCAGTTGATCTGCTCAGCCGGTGCATTCGGATCTGGCAAGGGTGCCGGATTGGCCGAAAGCGAACGCAGATAAGCGATCAGGTCTGCGCGTTCCGTTTCCTTCTTGATACCGGCAAAGCCCATGGCCGTGCCTGGAACATGCTTCTTAGGCGCCTCGATGAAGTAGCTGAGGTGATCGTAATCCCACTTCACGCTGCCGCCCTTGGAGAAATCTTTCATACCGGCCGAGTAGCTGAAGCCTTCGTGGCTGGCGATAGGGCGGTTGACGACGTCAAAGAGGTTAGGGCCGACTTTATTGGGGCCGCCGCTCTCCCCGGTGTGACAGCTCATACACTTCTTGAAGACGGTTTCGCCCTTGGCTGCATCCGCACTTGCCAGAAGCTTGGCAATCGGCGTGGCCGGAGCTTCCGCTGCACCGCCTGCACTATCCGCACCGGTGGTCTCCGCAACAATGGCGTAACCTTCCTTTTCGGGGGCTGGCGCGTGGAAAATTCCTTCCGACGCGATAGACACCGACATCAGGACGAAAATCGTGCCCAAAAGGGCACCGACCGCCATGTTAACCTGTGAATTCATTGATTTGCGCTCCCTCACAACCGTTCGCATCAAACGGACATCTTGAAATTGCTCGAAAGCTATGGCTTTTGCACAGCCTGCGCAACTTGAATATGCTCCCCGCACCGTGACGTATTGCCACTTTTCAGGCGGGATTTGAAGGGTGTTGGATGAATAATCGGTATTTCGAAAAGGCTGTCGTGCTTATTCCTGCGCGAATGGCCTCAACCCGCCTTCCCGGCAAGCCTCTGGCCGATATTGCAGGCAAGCCGATGATTGTTCAGGTTGCAATGCGCGCCCGCGAAGCCGGGGCCGAACGCATCGTTGTTGCTGTCGATGACGAGCAGGTCTACGACGCCGTCAAGAATGCCGGTTTCGACGTCACCATGACGCGTCAGGACCACCAGTCCGGCTCCGACCGCATCTATGAAGCGCTGCAAAAGGCCGATCCTTACGGCAATGCCGAATTCATCATCAACGTGCAGGGCGATCTGCCGACCATCGAGCCGGAAACGATTCGCGCCTCGCTGCGCCCGATGGAAAATGCCTCTACCGATATCGCCACGCTGACCGTGGAGATAACCGAGGAAGAAGAAAAGACGAACCCGAGCGTCGTGAAAATCATCGGCAGCCCGATTTCGGAGACGAGACTGCGGGCGCTCTATTTCACCCGCGCCACCGCCCCTTATGGCCAAGGTCCGCTTTATCACCACATCGGGCTCTACACCTATCGCCGGGCGGCGCTGGAAAAATTCGTCTCGCTGACACCATCGCCGCTGGAACGTCGCGAAAGCCTTGAGCAATTGCGGGCCGTGGAAGCGGGCATGCGCATCGATGCGGAAATCGTCAACTCGGTGCCGCTCGGTGTCGATACCCAGGCGCAGCTCGACAGAGCCCGCGAAATCCTCGTAAACAAACAGAATTGATGGCAAGACCATGAGCAGCAGCAATCGCATTGCCTTTCAGGGCGACTATGGCGCAAATTCCGACATGGCCTGCCGGGATGTGTTTCCGACGATGGACCCGCTGCCCTGCCCGACATTTGAGGATGCGTTCAACGCGCTGGAAAACGGTGATGCCGATCTGGCCATGATCCCGATTGAAAATACGCTGGCAGGCCGGGTGGCCGATATCCACCATCTACTGCCGGAATCACGCCTGCACATTATCGGCGAATATTTCATGCCGATCCGCTTCCAGCTGATGGTGCTGCCCGGCGTGCAGAAGGATGAGATCAAAACGGTCCACAGCCACATTCATGCGCTGGGCCAGTGCCGCAAGATCATCCGCTCCAATGGCTGGAAGCCGGTTGTCGCGGGCGATACGGCAGGCGCTGCAAAGCAGGTGTCGGAACTCGGCGACCGCAGCATGGCAGCGCTCGCGCCACGTCTTGCCTCTGAACTCTACGGCCTCGATATCCTTGCAGAAAATGTCGAGGATTCCGACAACAACGTCACCCGCTTCGTCGTGCTGTCACGCGATGAAGCCTGGGCAAAGAGGACGTCGCCGGAAGAGGTGATTGTCACCACCTTCGTCTTCAATGTCCGCAACATTCCCGCTGCCCTATACAAGGCCATGGGTGGTTTTGCGACGAACGGCATCAACATGACCAAGCTTGAAAGCTACCAGCTGGGCGGCAAGTTCGTGGCGACGCAGTTCTATGCGGATATCGAAGGGCATCCGGACGACGAATCCGTGCGCCATGCGCTGGAAGAACTGCGCTTTTTCTCGGAGAAGGTCCGCATTCTCGGCGTTTACCAAGGCCACGCAATGCGTCGCAAGCTCAACAATATCTGAGCCTGCGAGCCGATCTTTACTCGGTCTTGCCCCATTCGATCCAGTCGCGCATCAACCGGTGCGCGATGGCGCCTCGCGGTGGCGGCTGGCGACCATTGTTAGCGCTGGCGCCCAGAAGTGCCGTCACCTCTTCGCGGGTAAACCAGCGGCAATCTTCAAGCTCCGCCTCATCGCGGGTGATCTCGGATGACAGTGCCTCGGCATAACAGCCGATCATCAGGGTGTGTGGCATCGGCCATGGCTGCGACGCATGATACCGCACCCGGCCGACATCGATATTGGCTTCCTCATGCGTTTCGCGACGCACGGCGTTCTCGATGGTTTCACCCGGTTCCACGAAACCGGCGAGGCACGAATACATGCCCGGCGCAAAATGCGGGCCGCGCCCTAGCAGGCACAATTCCCTTTCCAGATCGATGGTCAGCATGATGACGACGGGATCAGTGCGGGGAAAAATCGTATGGCCGCAGGCCGCACAGATTCGCTTGTAACCACCGATACGCAATTCCATAGCGCCACCACAGCGCGCGCAAAAGCGGTTGTCGGCGTTCCAGTTGATCAAGGCCACAGCTTGCGCGACTTCGCCCAGCAGCTCCTCGCCGATCAGCTGATCGCGGTACAGCGTGCGGGCATCCACCGGCTTGTAATGGCCAGCAAGATTGTCTTCGGCAATATTCACCGGCACGGCGATGCGCGGCTCACCATTTTCCTTGTGCCCGAGAAGGATGGCTTTCTCGAAATCCGGATCAAGCTCGGCCAGCTCATAGGCGGAAAACAGCGGGTCCAGAACCTGATCGTCATGCTTGAGCACGAGCTTGGGCCCGGCAAAGGCCATCAGATGCGTGCCTTCCAGCTTCAGCGCATCAACCACACAATTGTCCGTGCGCTTTTCAGCCAGACGGTCGAGATTGTTTTGCGCAAAGGCTGTCAGGGTGCTGGGTTCAGGATGGGGAGAGTTGGTATCGAAAATGCTTTTTGAGATCATCAGAGTACGCCGGCCAGTTTTTTCATGAAATCGTGTCTGTCACTGTCCGCATAGGGAACGGGCGTGCCCTGCCCCCAGATCGGCCCGGGCCAGCACTCGTCACCTTCCCTGCGGGCAATGATATGAACGTGGAGCTGGCGCACGATGTTTCCAAGCGCACCGACATTTATTTTCGTCGCACCCGTCAGCTCTTTCAGTGCGGATGCCACCTGATTGGTCTCAAAGGTCAACACTGCCTGATCGAGCGGTGTGAGGTCGAACAGCTCGCTCATGCCGTTTCGCTGCGGCACAAGAACCAGCCACGGCCAGCGACGGTCATTTTGAACGCGCAATTGGCATAGCCCCAGCTTGGTAATCAGCACGCTGTCGCGGGCCAGTCTCTCGTCAAGCCGGAATGTGTCCAAGGCGTCCTCCCAATTTGTTTTTATCTTGATAGCAGTTTTTTGAAGGCTTGGCTTGCATTTGCTTTTATTATTGCCGATATGTGCCTTCGGGAGGTTGGTGGTGGACGAGCCACTCGCCAACCGGGTCAGGTCCGGAAGGAAGCAGCCCTAACGAGCCAGGCACGGGTCGCCGTGCCAGCCTCCCACCTTTTCTTTTTGAAGACGTGCTCAGGTTTCGCCGGGCTCATTCGGCCTGAAAGCGGGCACACCCAATCACTGGCGAGGCGATGAGCGAAACCGGAACCAATATGCCCCAGACCAAAGAGCAGGGTACAGGTTACCGGGTGCTGGCGCGCAAGTACCGCCCGAAAGATTTCTCCGATCTGATGGTTGGCCAGGAGCCGATGGTTCGCACGCTGACCAACGCGTTCGAAACCGGTCGTATTGCGCAGGCCTATATGCTGACCGGCGTTCGCGGTGTGGGCAAAACCACCACCGCCCGCATTCTGGCGCGCGCGCTGAACTACAAGACCGACGAAATCGACAAGCCGACCATCGATCTTCGCATTCCCGGCGAACATTGTCAGGCCATCATGGAAGGTCGCCATGTCGATGTGATCGAGATGGACGCCGCGTCTCACACGGGTATCGATGACATCAGAGAGATCATCGAGCAGGTGCGATACCGCCCGGTGTCTGCGCGCTACAAAGTCTATATCATCGACGAAGTGCACATGCTGTCGACGCAGGCTTTCAACGGTCTTCTGAAGACGCTGGAAGAGCCGCCTGAGCATGTGAAATTCATTTTCGCCACGACCGAAATCCGAAAAGTCCCGATCACCGTTCTTTCGCGCTGCCAGCGCTTCGACCTGCGCCGCATTAGCGCCGCTGATCTCGTTGGACTGTTTACCGCGATTGCTGCCAAGGAAGGCTTCGAAGCCGAGCCGCAAGCGCTGGCGATGATTGCCCGTGCAGCAGAAGGTTCTGCCCGCGACGGACTGTCTCTTCTCGATCAGGCCATTGCCCATGGTGGTGGTCATGTCGAAGCCGATGCCGTTCGCGGCATGCTGGGCCTTGCAGACCGTGCCCGCATCGTGGACCTGTTCCACCATGTCGCCAAGGGCGATGTCGCTGCAGCTTTGGCTGAATTTACCGGACAATATGAAGCCGGCGCCAACCCGGTGGTGGTGCTGAACGACCTTGCTGATTTCACCCATCTTGTGACGCGCATGAAATATGTGCCCGATGCTGCGGAAGACCCGTCTCTTTCGGAAGTCGAGCGCGTGCGTGGTGCGGAGTTTGCCGACAGCATCGCCGTGTCTACCCTGTCTCGTATCTGGCAGATGCTGCTCAAGGGCATTCCCGAAACCGAAAATGCTTCGCGTCCCGCCGGTGCGGCAGAGATGGTGCTGATCCGCCTGTCTCACGCTGCCAATCTGCCCGCGCCCGAAGATGCTGCCCGTCGCCTGCTGGAGCTTTCCAATGGCGAAGGCGGTGCATCGAATGGCGCGCCATCCGGTGGTGGCAATGGCGGTGGTGCGCGTGCCTATTCATCCACGCAGGCCGTGGCATCCGCCCAGCCCGGTTATTCTGCACCTCAGCGCCAGTCAACGCCACAACCAACCGCCATGCTTCGCGCCGTCCCTGACAGCCGCCCGCAGGATATGCAGGTTGCCGCGCCCAAGCAGGAAGAGCGACCGGAGCCTAAGGTCCCGGTCAATTCGCTTGAGGATTTTGTTGATCTCTGCACAAAAAATCGCGATCCGGTCATCAGAACAAAGGTGCGCAGCTTTGTTCATTTGATCAAAATAGAGCCGGGTCGGCTTGAGATCAGGCTTCGTGATGGTAGTCCCGCCACGCTTCCAAATGAAATCGGTGTGCGGCTTAAGGAATGGACGGGCATCCATTGGCTCGTCAGTCTGAGCAAGGAACAGGGCCAGCCGACGCTGGTTGAAGCGGAAGAACATGCGCGCGATGCACGCTTCGTCGATGCGCGGCAGGATCCAGACGTCGCTGCAATTATGGCGCAGTTTCCCGGTGCGAAGATCACCGACGTTCGCATCCGTGCGCCTGCGCAAGAGGATGTGGAAGATCTGCCGCCGCCATCCGTCGCAGAATCGAGCGAAGGCGACATTCTTCCCGGCGACGACATAGAATTTTAAGAAAAACAGGAGTTTCGAGATGCGCGACATCATGGGTATGATGGGCAAGGTCAAGGAAATGCAGGCCAAGATGGAGAAGATGCAGGAAGAGATTGCTGCACTTGAAGTCGAAGGCACTTCCGGCGGTGGCCTCGTGACCGTCAAGATGAGCGGAAAGGGCTCGCTGCTAGGCGTCAAGATCGACCCATCGCTGCTCAAGGAAGACGAAGTCGAAATCCTCGAAGATTTGCTGGTGGCCGCCCATAACGATGCCAAGCAGCGTGCGGAAGCCGTAACCGCGGAAAAGACCCGCGACCTGACGGCCGGCCTGCCGATCCCGCCCGGTATGAAACTGCCTTTTTAAGCGCGCTCCAACTCGTGCCGCAGCTTGTAATGAATCGGGGCAGCGAGAAATCGCTGCCTTGTTGTTTCATCCAGCCTTTTGCCAAAGGTCGCCATCGTCTCAGCGATCGTGACTTTGGCACCTTCGAACCGCTGAAAAGAAATCAAGTCGCCCGCGCCCACGCTTCCTCCAGTGATCACACGGCAATAAATGCCCGGTCGCGCGGCTGCGGTATAGCGCCTAGCAAATGTCGGATCGCTCATGCGGGCTGTGAAGGTGGCGCAGGGTATGCGCGCCGAGGTCGCTTCCAATATGACATCCCCAATGGTAAAGCGGTCGCCGACATCGACGTCCCTATTGTCGAGGCCTTCGATAATGAGGTTCTCACCGAAGGTGCCGGGCGCCAGAGGCTTTCCGAGCGTCTCACCCCACCAGGCCAATGTCTCCAGCCCTTCGAGATAGATCGCCTGATCCACGCCGCCATGGTGCTTGCGATTGCAGATCGCATCTCCGACAATGCCTTCGGCGTCGATCAAAACCCGGCCAGTCACCGGTGTTTTGAAGATACCGGTTTTGTAGCTTTTGCCGGGCAGTTTTTCGGCTTGCCCGATGCAGACAGCGTAAAGTTTCATGGCTTGGAAGTCCTTCAAACGATTCCGTTTTATATTCATATGGGCTAAAAGCAGCGAATGGCAAAACGAGTCACCGGCCCTGAGATTGAAAAACTGATCCAGCTTCTGGCAAAAGTGCCGGGGCTTGGCCCCCGTTCGGCGCGACGGGCCGCTTTGCACCTCATCAAAAAGAAAGAGCAGCTTCTCGGGCCGCTCGGCCACGCCATGGGCGAGGCCTATGACAAGGTCAAGATTTGCTCCTGCTGCGGCAATGTCGATACGATAGACCCCTGCACCGTCTGCTCCGACGAACGTCGTGACCAGGCCGTCATTATCGTCGTGGAGGATGTGTCTGATCTCTGGGCGTTGGAGCGCGCTGGTGCGATGAATACGGCCTATCACGTTCTGGGCGGCACTCTGTCGCCCCTTGATGGCGTCGGGCCGGAAGACCTGAACATCAAGGGCCTGATAGACCGTGTCAGTGCCGGTGGCATTCGTGAACTCATCATCGCCGTCAACGCCACCGTCGAAGGTCAGGCGACGGCGCATTACATCACCGACCGTTTGCAGGATCTCGGCGTCAAGATCACACGGCTTGCGCACGGCGTGCCTGTTGGCGGCGAGCTCGATTATCTTGACGAGGGAACGCTGACCGCCGCCTTGCGTGCCCGGACAGTCATCTGATTATCTTCGCACGTCTTCAGCACAAAGACGCCCATACTTTTACAAAAGGAAACCGAATGCCCTCCAAGACGATCGGCCTCCTCCTCGCGACAACTATCTCTCTGCTGTCGGCCACAGCGACCTTTGCGCAGTCAATCCCAACAGGTGCTGCTGCGGCCAGATACGACGCAGAGTTCAATACGTGGCTAAAAAAGGAAATTTGGCCTGAAGCGCGCAAGGCTGGCATCTCGCAAAAGACGCTCGAAGCAACCCTGACCGGCCTGTCCATCAACTGGAAACTTCCAGACCTGATCGTGCCCGGCCAGAAGCCGCCGAAAGAACAGGCACAGAGCCAGGCTGAGTTTTCATCGCCCGGCGCCTATTTCTCCGAGCAGCGTCTTCAGGGGCTAGCCGCCACAGGCCGTTCGCTTGCCGCGACGCATGCCGCGACACTTAAACGCATTGAAGCCACTTACGGCGTGCCCGGCAACATCGTCGTCGCAATCTGGGGCCGCGAGTCTGGCTTCGGTCGCGCAAAGCTGCCCAATGCGGTCATCGACGTCTTGGCGACCAAGGCCTACACCTCCACCCGCAAGGACATGTTCCGCGTCGAGCTGATCGACGCGTTGAAGATCGTGGAGAGCGGCGACATTGCCGCTTCGAAAATGATGGGCTCGTGGGCAGGTGCCCTCGGCCAACCGCAATTCATGCCGTCCAGCTATCTGAAATATGCCGTCGATTTCGACGGTGACGGTCATCGCGACATATGGAATTCCGTGCCCGACGCTTTGGCATCCATAGCCAACTATCTTTCCAAACGCGGCTGGCAGCGCAATCGCGACTGGGGTTTCGAAGTTTCCATACCAGACAATGTATCCTGCGCACAGGAAGGGCCCGACCTGGCTCGCCCCGTGGCAGACTGGGCGAAGATGGGCATCACCCGCATATCCGGAAAAGCTTTTCCCGCCAATGACATGAGTGCAGACGGTATGATGCTGGTACCAGCAGGGCGGCATGGACCGGAATTCCTGGTAACCCCGAATTTCTACGTCATCAAGGAATACAACAATTCGGACCTCTACGCCCTCTTCATCGGCAATCTGGCGGATCGCATCGCATACAATGCAGGTTCTTTCCAAGCTAGATGGGGTGATGTTGGTTCGATGCTGCGGTCTGATGTTTTGGCGATGCAGCAGGCGCTTGTGAGCAAGGGTTATGACGTCGGGAGGGCGGATGGCTTGGCTGGTTTCAAGACGCGTCGGTCGCTTGGGGATTGGCAGTCTAGGAATGGGTTAGCCCCGACCTGTTT